>JBDUCE010000257.1:0-4565 GCA_040003635.1 Betaproteobacteria bacterium | reverse complement strand
CTGTCGGCCATCCTGGTGGTGATCGCGGTGGCGGTGTTGCGCGAGGGGTCCGAGACCGCGCTCTTCCTGTATGGGATGCTCTCCGGTGGTACCGTGAGCACCGCCGATCTCCTTACTGGTGCCGGTTTCGGGTTTTTGGCCGGCGCAACCGTCGGCGCGGTGATGTATGCGGGCATCGTCCGGGTGCCGATGCGCTGGTTCTTCACCGTGACGAGTGCGCTGATCCTCCTCCTCGCGTCGGCCATGGCCGCGCAGATGGCGCGCTTCCTGATTCAGGGCGACGTATTGCCGAGCCTCGCCGAGCCGGTGTGGGACACTTCGCAGGTGCTTCCCGCGGGCTCGCCGCTCGGCGCCTTCCTGCATGCGCTCATCGGGTACGACCCCCAACCCTCCGGCATGCAACTGGTTTTTTATCTCGCCACTGCCGGTGTGATCTGGGCCGGCATGGTGCTCGCGCGCCGGCGCAACCTCGTCCCTGCGGCGCCGCGCGCGACCGCCTGAAACGCCGGGAAGTTCTGCAGGTGGTGCGCGGGCCAGCGCCGCCACGGTGGCCACCACGGTCAAGCGCGGGACGAACCTTCCCCTAAGGCGTGTTGCGATCGAAGTGCTTCGCCTTGCGCCCGCAGGCCGTCGAGCGACACGTTGAGCGTGAGTGCCTGCGGATCGAGCAGGAGATGCAGCAGGGCAGGGCGGCCCGACGCCGCGGCACGTTCGAACGCCGGTGCAAATTCCGCGGTCGCACGCACCGTCTCGGCATGCGCGCCGTAAGCACGTGCCAGAGCGGCGAAGTCGGGATTGGTAAGCGCCGTGCCATGGACGCGCCCCGGATAGTGCCGCTCCTGATGCATCCGGATCGTCCCGTACATCCCATTGTCGACGACGACGAACAACACCGGTAGCGCGTACTGCACGGCCGTGGCCAGCTCCTGCCCGTTCATGAGATAGCAGCCATCGCCGTTCCACGAGATCACCATTCGCTGCCGGTACACCGCTTTGGCGGCGACCGCGGACGGTACCCCATACCCCATCGAGCCCGAGTACGGAGCGAGCTGGGTGCGAAAGCCCCGGTACTGAAACAACCGGTGCAGCCAGGTGGCGTAGTTACCGGCACCATTGGTCAGGATGGCGTCAGCGGGAAGCCGGGTGTTCAGCCATTGCACGATTTCCCACAGGTCCAAGGCACCGGGGACCGCGCGCGGCTGCTGCCAGGCGAGATAGTCGGCGTGCCCTGCAGGAGCTGTTCCGTGCCATCGGGTGGCAGCAACCGTCCCTGCGGCGTTCATCGCTGCCAGGAACGCGCCGGGAGCCGCAGCGATCGCCAGTGTCGGCTGGTACACCCGGCCGAGCTCTTCGGCGCCAGGATGGACATGGATCAATTGCTGGGCAGGTTGCGGTGCCCGCGGACGCACATATCCCGAAGTCGTCATCTCGCCCAGACGCTCACCGATAACCATCAGCACATCGGCACCCTCGATGCGCGTGGCGAGCTCAGGGTTGATGCCGATGCCGACATCGCCTGCATAGTTGGGATGCCGGTTGTCGATGAGATCCTGGTTGCGAAACGCGCAGGCCACGGGCAACTCGTTCGATTCCACGAACGCGCGCAGCGCGGCGCACGCGGTGGCGTCCCACCGGCTTCCTCCCGCAATCAGCAGTGGATTGCGGGCGTTGGCGAGCAGGGTGCGTGCGGCATTGATTGCTTCGAGACCCGCCGCCGCGGGCACCGCGTCGACCCACGCCAGATCGGGGCAAACCGCGCGGGACGCCAACATGTCTTCCGGCAACGCCAGAACGACGGGTCCCGGACGGCCGGACAGCGCGGTGCGGTACGCGCGGGCGACGTATTCGGGAATGCGCGCCGGATCATCGATCTGGGCAACCCATTTCACGATCGATCCGTACATTTGCCGGTAATCGATCTCCTGGAAAGCCTCGCGATCGCGAAAATCCGCGCCGACCTGGCCGATGAAAACGATCATCGGCGTAGAGTCCTGCGCGGCGGTATGAATGCCGATGGTCGCATTCGACGCACCGGGGCCGCGCGTGACGAAGACGATACCGGGCCGTCCGGTCAGCTTGCCATAGGCCTCGGCCATGTAGGCCGCACCGCCTTCCTGCCGACAGACCAGAAGCGATAAGCGCTCGCGCACCGGATACAAGGCATCGAGCACCGGCAGGAAACTTTCGCCGGGGACGCAAAAGGCGTGCGTTGCACCCTGTGCGAGGAGGTTGGCGACAAGTATTTCGCCGCCGCTTCGTGCTTCGTTCACGGCGCGAGATCTTCGCGCTTCAACAGGAACACCGCATCGGACGATCCCGAAACCTCGAGCCACACGAACGGCAATCGCGGAAAGGCGCTTTCGGCCGTGTCGCGGTTATGTCCGATCTCCACCACGAGCGTGCCATCGGCTCGCAGAAAGCGCGCCGCATGTTCGATGATTCCACGCAAGGGGTCGAGGCCATCGTCGCCACCCGCCAGCGCGATCTGCGGCTCATGCCGATATTCCTGAGGGAGCTCCGCCATGGCCATCGCCGTCACGTAGGGAGGATTGCTGATGATGAGGTCGTAGCGCTTGTCCGCGAGATTGTCAAAAAGATCGGACCGGATGAGGTTGATGCGATCGGCGAGCCCGTAATCGGAGACGTTGCGTTGCGCGACCGCGAGGGCGTCCGACGAAATATCCGCAGCGTCGATGTCCGCTTCGGGATAGGCATGCGCCAGCACGATGGCGAGACAGCCCGACCCGGTGCAGAGATCGAGCACGGCGCGGATATTTCCGGCTTCGCCCACAAACGGCTCCAGCGCATCGGGTACGAGCTCCGCGATGAACGATCGCGGCACGATCACCCGCTCGTCGACGTAGAACCGGAAGGCACCGAGCCACGCTTCCCGGGTGAGATAGGCTGCCGGCACGCGATGCTCGATGCGCCGGTCGAGAAGCTGGGCAATGCCCTGCCGCTCGGAGGAAGTCAGCCGGGCGTCGAGAAACGGATCGAGTTGGTCGAGCGGAAGATGCAGCGCATGCAACAGCAAATACGCCGCCTCGTCGAAGGCATTGGTCGTGCCATGACCGAAGGCGAGCCCTGCTTCGCCAAAGCGGCTCACGGCATAGCGGAGCCAATCGCGCAGGCTGACAAGATCGTGGGCGGCACCCGAAGTCATGGCGCGGGGACGGCGACGAGCAGGCGTTCGAGCATCGTCGCGTAGATGCGGGTGAGCGTCGCCAGATCGTCGAGGCGCACCCGTTCGTCGATCTTGTGGATCGAGGCACCCACCGGCCCCAGCTCGACGACTTCCTGGCAGATGTCGGCAATGAAGCGGCCATCGGAAGTTCCGCCGCTCGTGGAAAGCGTTGGCACGCGGCCGGTGATCTCGCGAATAGCCTCGTTGGCAACCTGCACCAGATGTCCGCGCGGGGTGAGAAAGGGCTTGCCATGGCCGGTCCATGCGATCTCGAACTCGAGCCCGCGGCTGTGAAGCACGCGCTCGAGACGCTCGACCAGGGATTGGCGCGTACTGGCCGTCGCGTAGCGGAAGTTGAACATCACTTCCAGGGCGCCCGGTATCACGTTGAGAGCGCCGGTTCCGGCATGGATATTCGAGCACTGCCATGTCGTCGGTGGAAAGTATTCGTTGCCCTCGTCCCAGCGCATCGCAGCAAGCTCGGCGATGGCGCCGGCGGCCAGGTGGATCGGGTTTCGCGCCAGGTGCGGATAGGCGATGTGGCTCTGCACGCCTTTCACCGTCAACGTGCCGGAAAGGGTGCCCCGGCGGCCGTTCTTGATGGTGTCGCCTAGATGCTCGACCGACGACGGTTCGCCGACTATGCAGTAATCGATGGCTTCGTTGCGTGCGGCCAGGCGCTCGACCATCCGGACCGTGCCATCGACGCTCGGGCCTTCCTCGTCGGACGTGAGAAGCAGCGCAATCGACCCGGGTGCGTCCGGATGAACGCGAACGAAATGCTCGACCGCCACCACGAACGCGGCCAGCGATCCTTTCATGTCGGCCGTCCCGCGACCGTAGAGCCAGCCATCCTGCTCGCGCGGTACGAAAGGATCCGACTGCCACTGGTCGGCGGGTCCCGTGGGCACCACGTCGGTATGACCGGCAAGGCACACCAGAGGCGGCGCCGTGCCGCGTCGGGCCCAGAGATTGGTGACCCCATGCGCGGTGAGCGTTTCGCAGCGGAATCCGAGGGGCTCCAATCGGCGGGCGATGAGGTCCTGGCAGCCGGCATCGTCCGGTGTGACAGAGCGGCGCGCTACCAGCGCCCGCGTCAGCGCGAGGGTGGGCTCGGCGAGGGATGCAGCGACGGCTTCAGCGCGGGCGTCCATGCACCCGATGGTAGCAAACGCGGCTGGACTGCCCGCGTTTTCGTGTGGATGGACGGTAGATTCGGGTCAGTAGGTTCGATCCAGCATATCCGGCTCGATCTGCATGGTCGTGAAATCGCTGCTGAGTGATTTGGGCGGCTGGTTCTGCTCGTTGGTGGCCATCGCGCCGACGCGCGCCGTGGGGGCGTTCTGATTGATGAGCCAGGCGAGATTGGTCGGTGAATCCG
>JBDUCE010000256.1:0-4573 GCA_040003635.1 Betaproteobacteria bacterium | reverse complement strand
GCATGCCCCAGTCGATGATGTTCGACAGCGCGTTCAGGTAGGCGCCGCGATGGTGATACACGACCCCTTTCGGATTGCCGGTCGTACCGGAGGTGTAGTTGAGCGCGATCGCGTTCCATTCGTCGCTCGGATGACGCCACGCAAACGACGGGTCGCCCGCAGCGATGAAGCTCTCGTACTCGACTGGCCCGAGCCGCTCGCCGCCCGGACCCTCGCTGTCGGCGATGTCGATGACGCGCGGGGGTGAGGCGAGCTGCGCCAGCGCGGGCTTGATGGTCGGCGCGAATTCGGTGTCGGTAAGCAGCACCTTCGCTTCGCCGTGCTGGAGCATGAAGGCGATCGCTTCGGCGTCGAGACGGGTGTTGAGCGTGTTGAGGACGCCCCCGGCCATGGGCACCCCGAAGTGCGCCTCGACCATCTCCGGGGTGTTGGCAGCCATCACCGCCACCGTGTCGCCGATGCCGATCCCCGCCCGTTGCAGCGCCGAGGCGAGCCGGCGGGCGCGCGTGTAGGTCTCCTGCCAGGTAAACCGCCGGACGCCGTGAATCACGGCAATGCGGTCGGGATAGGTGTACGCCGTCCGGGCAATGAGCGACAGCGGGGTCAGCGGCGTGTAATTCGCGCTGTTGCGGTCGAGGTCCTGCGTATAGGCGCTCATGAGGGAATGGAGACTCGAATGCGGCGTTGGACGCGATCATGCATGATACTGCGGGCATCGCCCCCCAACCATCGTCGCTTGCCGCACTGGCGCGCATCTCGTATGCTGCGGCGCCTTGCCTCGCGCATCCACTCATGGGCCATCGGCTTTCCAAAATCGTCACCCGCACCGGCGACACCGGGACCACCGGGCTGGGAGACGGCTCGCGAGTGGGCAAGGATTCGCACCGCATCGCGGCGATTGGCGACGTCGACGAGTTGAACTCCACCCTGGGGGTCCTGCTCGCCGAGGCGCTGCCGGAAGTGATCAGCGCGTGCCTCCTCGAGGTGCAGCACGACCTGTTTGATCTGGGCGGAGAGCTTTCCATTCCCGGCCATTCGGCGGTCACGGATGCCCATGTCGGCCGTCTCGAGGAAGCCGTGGAACGCTTCAACGCGCCGCTGCCGCCGCTCAAGGAATTCATCCTGCCCGGCGGCACCCGGCCAGCAGCGCTCGCCCACGTCGCCCGCACGGTGTGCCGGCGCGCAGAGCGCTCGGTGGTGACACTCGCGGGAGGCGAGGCGGTGAACGAGCCTGCGCGGCGCTATCTCAACCGGCTTTCCGACCTGCTGTTCGTGCTCGCGCGCACGCTCAATCGCGCCGCTGCAGGCACTGACGTGTTGTGGCAGCGCGGGCGCAGCTAACGCACCCAGGACCACTGCCGGCAGCCCCGGCGTCCAATCCATCTCCCAAGACGTACAACACCTTATGCCCCCTGCCTCGCCGACTCAACGCAGTGAACAACTCGCCGATCTTCTGGCGCGAACCGCGCTCGCCGACCAGGGTGCGTTTGCCGAGCTGTACCGGATGACCTCGGCGCAGCTCTACGGCGTGGCGCTGCGCATCCTGCGCGACACGCCGGCCGCCGAGGAGGTGCTGCAGGAGGCCTATGTCAGCGTCTGGCATCACGCCGCGAGCTATAGGGCGGCGAAGAGCCAACCGTTGACCTGGCTTACCACGATCGTGCGCAATCGCTGCCTCGATCAGCTCCGCCGCCGTGATATCGATACCGTCCCGCTCGCGCGCCATGCCGATGACGGTGACGAGCCCGAGATGGACGTTGCTTCCGATCAGCCCAGTCCCCTCGACATGCTGATGGCCGGCGCCGAAAGCCGGTCGGTGCGCACCTGCGTGGAGGCTCTCGAAGGCGGACAGAAGCAAGCCATTGCGCTCGCTTTCTACCAGGGGCTTTCCCACGCCGAGCTTGCACAACATCTGCGCCAGCCTTTGGGCACGATCAAGTCCTGGATCCGGCGGGGTCTTGACCGGCTGCGGGACTGCCTCGATCAGTCGGGCTACGTGCACTGATGGATCTCGCGCGCCCCGACCGCGCCCGGCGCCTCGATTCCCTCGCGGCGGAATACGCCCTCGGCACGCTGTCGCTCCGGGCCAGGCGGCGCCTGGCCGGGATGGCGCGCGATGATCCGAGGATCGCGGCAGCGCTTCGCAATTGGGAGTATCGACTGGCTGCGCTCGCCGAGGCGGTTCCCGCGGTCGCTCCTGCATCACGCGTCTGGGAGGGCATCCGGGCGCGGCTAGGCTTCCAGGAAAAACCCGATGCCGCTCGCGCCAGCCGCTGGTGGGGAAACTTGAGCCTGTGGCGCGGCCTGGCCGCCGGCGGCTTTGCGTTGGCGCTGGCGCTTGGCGTCCTGCGGGTAGCGCCTACCGATTCAGGGGACACCTCGAACGAAGCCGTAGTGGTGGTGCTGGCGGGGCCCGACGCCCGTCCGGCTCTCGTCGCTTCGGCATCTCGAGGGGGCCGGACGCTGCTGGTCAAGGCAGTTGGCAACTTGGCGGTGGAGTCCGGTCGTACCTTCGAATTGTGGGCGCTGCCGGATGGGCGCGATCCACAATCGCTGGGGATCCTCCCTGCGGCGGGGGTGAGCCGGTTCGTCCTGCAGGAACCCGCCGGCATCGCGCTGCGAAACGTCCCCGCGCTCGCCGTCAGCCTGGAGCCCGCCGGCGGCTCACCCACGGGCAAGCCCACCGGGCCGGTCCTCTACACGGGTGCAGTTCAGCGCCTGTACTGAACAAAAGGCCGGCCCACCCTTACCAGCCCGTCGTCAGCGCAACTCTGCGTGGCGGATCAGCGCGTGGTCCTGCTTGACGCGGAGGTAACGCGCAGGCTTGGGTCAGGCGGCCGGTGGACGGCGCACCCCGATCACTTCGATCCGCGCCGGAACGATGGCTACTTCAACCGCAACGGCGCGAGCTCCGCCCGAGGCGGTCGCGACCGACGCCGGAAAATCTCCTGCCGCAGGTGCCAGATTCGCCGGCACCACGACCGCGAGGCCCAAGGTGAAAAGCGTCGCAAACACGGCAGCCAGACCGATGAGTGGCGCGGCCAAATCATTCGAATTGCGTTTCATGACAGCTCCTTGCCCAAGCTTCAGGCCGGTCGGAACCGGCTCGGGTTATTGTCTTTCGCGGCTTCCACCCGTTGGATGCGACCAGACCACATTGCGGATTCACGCCCGGTGACGGATGCAAGTGCGACGGATGCATCCTAGGCGGGTCGGGTATGCACCTCAAGACATTCGCGACGAACGCGCCGAAATTCGGGCTGAACGCCCGCATATTGAGACAAAGCGGCGGCGTTTTCCCCGTGCCGCGGCCAAGGAAGGCCCGGACCGGGACGGCGAGCCGACGTAACGCCGCGGCCGGGGAGGCAACCGCGGGCGCCCGGGCGCACTACCTCAGCGTCGCTTCAGGTCGTAGCCATCGGGCCGGTCCGCCATCTCCCAGCCCGCGGCATGCAACGCCCGGCGGAGGCGATCCGCTTCGGGCCAGTTGCGGGTCTTGCGCGCCTCGGCCCGTGCTTCGGCGAGCGCGCGCACCTCCTCGGGCACCGTTGTCTGCGGCGGCGTCCAGGCACCAAGCCCCAGACCGAACACCCGGTCGAACGCCAGCAACGTGCTGCGCTTGGTGCCCGGTGCCAGGTTTCCGCGCAACGTATCCCATGCGACGGCGAGTGCGCGCGGGACATTGAGATCGTCGTTGATGTGCTCCGTAAATTGCCCGGTGGCCGTCGCGTCGGCCGCGGAAGCATCGTCGGCCAGCGCATGGAAGCCATTGCGCATCCGGTCGAGGCCCGTCGCCGCGGCGTCGAGCGCGTCCCAGGTGAAATTGAGCTGGGTGCGGTAGTGTGCGGTCAGGCAAAGGTAGCGAAATGCAAGCGGATCGTAGCCGCGCTCGACGAGCGTTTGAACGCGCAGGAATTCGCCCGCGGATTTCGCCATCTTCGCGTCATTGAGCAAGAGGAAGTAGCCGTGCAGCCAGAAATTCGCAAGCCGGGTGCCGATACGCGCCTCGGTCTGGGCAATTTCGTTGGAGTGGTGCACGGGAATGTGATCTTCGCCCCCGCAGTGGATATCGAAGAAATCACCGAGGTATTTCTGCGCCATCGCCGAGCACTCGATGTGCCAGCCGGGAAAACCGCGCCCCCACGGGCTCTCCCATTCCATCTGCCGATGCTCGTCCGGGGCGGAAAATTTCCACAGCGCGAAATCAGTCGGGTTGCGCTTGTCGCTCAAGGCCACCCGCCGGCCCGGATCGAGCCCCTTGATGTCCAAACGCGCCAGATGGCCGTAGCCGGGCTGTAGCGAGGTGTCGAAATACACCCCATCACCCGTTCGGTAAACGTAGCCGTTCTTCTCGATATCGGCGATGAACTCGATCTGTTCGCGGATGTGATCGGTGGCGCGGCAAAGCACCGCGGGCTCCTCCAGGTTGAGGCGCCGCATGTCATCGACAAAGGCCGCGGTGTAGAGCTCGGCGATCTCCCACGCCGTCTTCCCCGTGCGCCGCGCGCCTTTTTCCATCTTGTCTTCGCCGGTGTCGGCATCGGAAGTAAGATGCCCCACGTCGGTGATGTTC
>JBDUCE010000255.1:0-4574 GCA_040003635.1 Betaproteobacteria bacterium | reverse complement strand
CGACGATTTGAGGCTCGCGTTGTGGCGGCGCGTGACTTCCGCCTGGCGGGCGCGCTTGCGGGCTTGAGCTGAGTTGGCCATGGTCCGAAATTCCTTGTGCTGGAGGCGCTAAAAAAGACCAAGCATAATAGCAGCTTACGCCACCTCACGCAAGACGGGCCCAGCCCCCCGGCGCTACCAGCCATCGCCGAGCCGCGGCCCGTCGCGCTGCCCGCCTCCTACATGCCGAAACTCTCCCGTATCACTCCTTCCTGCCATTGCGCCCGCGAGCGCCTTCGCCTCATTGCCATTGCCGCGGGCGCGGCGTGAACCTGCTCCGCGCCGTTACGACCGTCAGCGGGATGACCCTGCTGTCGCGCATCACGGGCCTCGCCCGCGAAAGCCTCAAAGCCATGGCATTCGGCGCCGGCACGGAGATGGATGCATTCGAGGCCGCATTCCGGCTGCCGAACATCCTGCGCCGGATGTTCGCGGAAGGCGCGTTCGCCCAGGCCTTCGTGCCCATCTTTGCCGAGTACCGACGACAGCGCGGCGAGGCGGAAACACATGACCTGGTGAGTCGCGTCGGCACCTTGCTCGCCGTGGTGCTGCTGGTAGTCACGGCGGTCGGTGTGCTGGCCGCACCCTGGCTCGTCTATGCGCTCGCCTCAGGCTTCGCCAAGACTCCGGGCAAGGTTGCGCTCACCACCGAGCTCATCCGCATCGTATTCCCGTACATCTTTTTTGTTTCGCTGGTCTCGCTCGCGGGCGGTGTGCTGAACGTCTACCGTCGCTTTGCCATCCCCGCGGTGACACCCGTGTTGCTCAACATCGCCATCATCGGCGCCGCGCTGTTTCTCTCGCCCTACGTCAACCCGCCCGTCACCGCCCTGGCGTGGGGAGTGCTGATCGGCGGCGTGGCGCAGCTTGCAGTCCAGGTTCGGCCGCTGCTGGCGCTCCACATGCTGCCGCTTCCGCGCTTTGATTGGCACCATCCGGGTGTGCGCCGGGTGCTCCTGGCGATGGCCCCGGCGGTGGTCGGGGTCTCTGCGGGGCAGATCACGGTCCTCATCAATACCCAGCTTGCTGCGGCGCTGGGCGATGGGCGGATTTCGTGGATCACCTATGCGGACCGGCTGATGGAGTTTCCTGGGGCATTGTTAGGCGTTGCACTCGGAACCGTGCTGCTGCCTTCGCTTTCCCGGCACCACGCCGACGCCGATCCCGCGCAGTATTCTGCGCTTCTCGATTGGGGCGTGCGGCTCGCGTTTCTGCTCGCCATGCCCGCGGCGATCGCACTATGGATCCTTGCCGTCCCGATCATCACCACGCTCTACCAATACGGCCGCTTTTCCATCAACGACGTCATGCAAACGCGCTCGGCGCTCCTCGGCTACACCGTGGGACTGCTCGGGCTCATCCTGGTGAAAATCCTCGCACCGGGTTTTTATGCCCGCCAGAACATGAAAACTCCGGTGCAGATCGCCTTCGTCACGGTTTTTGTCGGACTCGCCGCGGGGCTCGTGCTGATGGTGCCGCTCGGTCATGCCGGATTGACGCTCGCCACTTCGATCGGCGCCTGCCTCAATGCGTCGCTTCTGTTCTGGTTCCTTCGCCGCAGCGGCATTTATCGTCCGCAGCCCGGGTGGCTGTCGTTTAGCGCGCGACTGATGGTGGCTCTCGGCGTCTTGGAGGCGGTGCTGCTGTGGGTCAGCGGCCCGGCCGCGTTCTGGCTGCACGCATCCCTCTCGGCCAAGGGGGCGCGATTGGCGGGGGTGTGCGTGATGGCCGGGATTGTCTACTTCGGCGCGCTATGGCTTCTCGGCTTCCGGCTGGGCGACTTCGACCGCCGGGATCCCGATAGCGTCACAGCGAATGAGCCGGTGCTGCCCGTTGCACCGCCCGACGCCGGGTAAAAGCGGACCCAAACGATGCTGGGTTCGCCTTCGTGGAAACGACGAGGAAATCGTTTTCACCTGATCCAGTAGAACCGCTGGCAGCATCACAGCTAACCAGTCCCCCCGCTGTTGCGGTAGGGGCAGCGCGGCTTCACGCATTCGGCGTAAAGGTAGAGGGCATGCTCGGTGATCCGGAACCCGCGGTCGTGGGCAATCTTGATTTGCCGCTTCTCGATCTCCCCGTCGTAGAACTCCTCGACGCGCCCGCAATGCATGCACACGAGATGATCGTGGTGATGCCCTTCGTTCAACTCGAACACGGCCTTGCCGGATTCGAAATGGTGCCGCGCGAGCAACCCCGCCTGCTCGAACTGGGTCAGCACGCGATAGACGGTGGCGAGCCCGATGTCGAGACCTTCGGCGAGGAGTTGCCGGTAGACGTCTTCCGCGCTCAGGTGCCGTACCTGCGAAGTCTCGAAGAGGTTGATGATCCTGAGCCTCGGCACCGTTGCCTTGAGTCCGGCGTTCTTGAGATCTTTGGGGGAAGTCATGGCAGTCTCGCAGACCAGAGCCCAAGGGGAACGGAACGCGTGCGTCGCGGTTTTGCCGTGCACGCTCCGGTGAAGGCAGTGTCGCGCGGCTATAATAGCCATTTGCCCCCGGGATTTACAGGCACGTGGCCCTTTATTCGATCGCTCTTCATCGCATCATCAGGAAATTTTGCCTGCCGGCGCTCGCCGCGGCGGCTTTGTCCGCTGCCGGCTGCGCCACCCTCGATACGTACATCCCCACGGCGCGCTCGTTCGGCGTGTACAAGCTCGACATCAACCAGGGCAATTTCCTGACCCAGGATCTGGTCGACAAGCTCAAGGTCGGGCAAACGAAGCCGCAGGTTCGCACGGTCCTTGGCACGCCGCTGATTACCAGCGCATTCCGTGACAACCGATGGGATTATGTCTACGAGTTCACCCGCCAGGGTCGGGTGACCGAGCACCGCAACTTCGTCGTCTATTTCGTCGACGACAAGCTCGCGCGCTGGGAGGGCGATGAAATGCCGACTTCCGCAGCGGAGGCCAATCGCACGGCGGCCGAAAAGTCCCTGGCCGGCGGCCCGACCGGCGAGGGTCCGGGCTTCTTCGACTGGCTGCGCGGCATCTTCCGTCGCTGATGTCGCTGCGCATTGCGATTGCGGGGGTCGGCGGACGAATGGGCCAGGCGCTGGTCGAAGCGACCCTCGAGGCACCGGATCTCACGCTGGCGGCGGCGCTCGATGTGGCAGGCAGTGCGGCGCTGGGGCGCGACGCGGGCGAGCGGAGCGGACGCACCACCGGCGTCGTGGTCGGCGACGACCTCGACGCGGCCCTTGCGCGCGCCGACGTGCTGATCGATTTCACCCGGCCGGAAGGCACGCGCTTCCACCTTGCCGCATGCACGCGGCATCGTATCGCGATGGTCGTCGGCACCACCGGACTCGATGATTCGCAGCGCGCCGGAATCACCGCGGCGGCGCGCGAGATCCCGATCGTGTTCGCGCCCAACATGAGCGTGGGCGTCAATGTCATGGCGAAGCTCGTCACGATGGCGGCGCGCGCGCTGGGCGAGGGTTACGACATCGAGATCGTGGAGATGCATCACCGCCACAAGGTGGATGCGCCTTCGGGTACGGCCTTGCATCTGGGCGAAGCGGCCGCGGCAGGCGCGGGTCGCACCCTCGCCGATTGCGGCGTGTACACCCGACACGGCCACACCGGCGAGCGCAAGCCGGGAACGATCGGATTTGCAACACTGCGCGGTGGCGATGTGGTCGGCGAGCACACCGTCATCTTCGCCGGTGCCGGAGAGCGGGTGGAGCTCATCCATCGCGCGAGCTCGCGCCAGAACTTCGCCGCCGGGGCCCTGCGCGCCGCGCGCTTTGTCGGCGCGCGCCGCGCCGCGGGACACGCGGGGCTGGCCGACATGCTGGATGTGCTGGGCCTGCGCTGAACGCATACCCCTACGCCATCCATGCCGTCTGCCGTGAATCCCTTCGATCTTTCCGGTCGCCTCGCCCTGGTGACCGGCTCGACGGCCGGCCTGGGCTACGCCATCGCAGAGGGCCTGGGGCAGGCAGGCGCGCGCATCGTGCTCAATGGGCGCGATGCGGCGCGCGTGGGTGCGGCGGCGGCCAAGCTCCGCGCGCTCGGCATCGCGATCCACCTTGCGCCGTTCGATGTCACCGATCCCGCCGCCACGGAGGAGGGGATGGCACAGATTGCGCGCGAGGCGGGGCCGCTCGACATTCTCGTGAACAACGCCGGCATCAACCAACGCAAACCGCTGGAACAATTCAGCGATGGCGAATGGCAGGGGCTTCTCGCAGCCAACCTCGATGCGCCGTTCCGGATCACGCGCTCGGTGCTGCCCGGCATGAAAGAGCGCCGCCGCGGATGCATCATCAATATCTGCTCGATCGCGAGCGAGCTCGGGCGGCCGGGCATCGTTCCCTACGCCGTCAGCAAGGGCGGACTGCAGATGCTGACGCGGGCGCTCGCCGTGGAAGTCGCGCCGTTTGGGTTGCGCGTGAATGGCATCGCACCGGGATTTTTCGCCACGCCGATGAATGCCGCGCTAACTGCGGATGCCGATTTCGACGCCTGGGTGCGCCGCCGTGCGCCCGCCGGGCGCTGGGGCGAGCCGGCCGAGATTGCCGGCGCGGCA
>JBDUCE010000254.1:0-4581 GCA_040003635.1 Betaproteobacteria bacterium | reverse complement strand
GCCATTGTCGAGCGGGGTGCGCAACCCGCGATGGTGTTCGAACAATTCGACCTGGGACGAGACGATGCGCTTGGCCGCGCGCAACGCGAGCCGACGAGCGCGGACCGTCTCGCCGAAGCGGGCGCCCTCGATCGGCGGGCGTGGCAATGGCCACTGCACCGGCCCATCATCGAAGTCGCGCTCTCGGCGCATCTGCCGATCTACGCCGGCAATGCGACCCGAACGACGCTCGAGAGCGTGACCAGGAAAAACGACCTGTCCGGCCTTCCGATGGCTTGGCAAGCCCGCCTTGATGGCGCACGCTGGACCGCGCGGCAGGCGGCAGTCCTGCGTGAAGACATCGTGGAAGGTCATTGCGGCAAGCTACCCGACGCGATGATTCCGAGGCTGGTCCTTGCCCAACGGGTTCGCGACGCGGCGATGGCGGAGGCCCTGTTGCAGGATGCGAATGCCGATGGCGCCATCCTCATCGCCGGCAATGGTCATGCCCGGCGCGACCTGGGTGTTCCGGTGTACCTTGGCGAGGCCGCCGGTAACACCCTCAGCGTCGGCCTGATCGAAGTGGAACCGGCGCCGTTGCAGGCTGCCGATGCGGCGCGCACGGCGGCGATGAAAGTCTCCGGATTCGACTACGTATGGCTCACGCCCGAAGCCCCGCGCGACGATCCTTGCGCTGCACTGGCCATCTCGTCGGCGCCGACAGGCAGAACAATCTCACCGGGCGGGGCAACCTCAACCGTACCGCCTGCAGAGCGCAACTGAACCGATCCGGAAAGGAGTCATCGTGAACGAAGAAACCTTCAACCTCAGCATCCGCAAATTCCTGAAAATGGTGGGTGTCAGCTCACAGCGCGAAATCGAGCATGCTGTGGCCAAGGCCATGGCGGCCAAGGCGATTGCCGGTGATGAAGCCTTCCCCGCTACGGTGCGGCTGGAGGTCGCGGGACTTAAGCTCGATGTGCGCTTCGACGGGGAAATCCGGCTGGGTTAGGGCAGGCCCAACAGGGTTTCATTCACTGGTAGTCCCGATGATGCGTTGTTCGATGGCGTCGAGCGTCATCTGATACGCCGAAGTGGGTCCGCTCTCGGCATCGAGGGTCGCGGCAAGCTCTCGCGCGCGGTGCAGCGGGGCGGCGAGCGCCTGGCGAACCTCGGGCGGCAGAGGGCCGTCGGGCACCGGTTCAAGGATCGACGCCAACTCTTCCATGACGGCGATGAGCGCATCCTTGGTCGACTCGGGTGTGGGTTTCGTATCCGCCATGGCTGTTTCTTTCTGACTTTCTGTCACGCGTTTGTACCATCATCGATCAGCGCATGTGCACCATCATCGATGCATCAGGCAGCACGCACCGGCAAGGCCTTCTTCGGCAGCAACGCGCCCTTGCGCGCGCGATGAAGGACGTAGCGTGCCAGATCTTCGCCTTTGAGCACCAGCCGCTGCGGCTTGCCGCGCACGGTGACAGGCACCGCCAGGGCATCGCGGTAAAGCCCCACCCACGCCAGGTGTTCACCCTTGTCGAGCTGTATCAGCATCGTACCGCGGCCCTTGTCCTGCACCTTCACCTCGTCGAGCGCGAAGCACAACAGCTTGCCGTTGGTCGCGGCGCAGGCGACCCACGGCGCGGCGTCGAAAAGATCGTCTCCGGCCGCATCCACACGCGCCGGGGGTAGCACCGTTTCGCCCTCTTCCAGTGTCATGAACGCCTTGCCGGCACGATGGCGCCCCACCAGCGCGGAGAAGGGCGCCATGTAGCCGTAGCCGCCCGAATTGGCAAAAAGATAACGCGCCGCGGGCTCCGCCGACAACATGTATCGCGCCTTGCCGCCGTCCTGCAATTCGATGATCGACGTGATCGGCACGCCGTCGCCGCGACCGCCGGGGATCTCGTGCGCATCGACGGCGTACGCGCGGCCTTTGCTGTCGATGATGACCACCGCCCGGGTGGTGCGGGTTTCGACCGCGGCGCCCAGGCTGTCGCCGGCCTTGAACGTGAGCGCGCCGTGATCGAGCGCATGGCCGGGGCGCGCGCGGATCCAGCCGTTGCGGGAAATGATGATCGTCACCGGCTCGTCCGTGACCGAGATGGTCGTCGTGACGGCGGTGGCGCGTGCGACCGGATCGAGCAGGGTACGGCGCTGGTCGCCGAATTTCACGGCGTCGGCTTCGATCTCCCGGACGATGAGCTTGCGCAACGCCTTGTCGCTGGCGAGCAGCGACTCCAGGCGGCCGCGTTCGCTCACGAGTTCCTTCAACTCCTGTTCGATGCGCAGTCCCTCGAGCCGTGCGAGCTGGCGTAACCGTATTTCGAGAATGTCCTCGGCCTGGATCGGCGTGAGGGCGAAGCGCGCGATCAGATCGGCCTTGGGATCGTCGGCTTCGCGGATGACCTTGATCACTTTCTCGATGTTGAGAAAGGCAATGCGCCGGCCTTCGAGGATATGGATGCGCGAGCGCGCCCGCTCCAGTGCAAAGCGCGTGCGCCGGACGACCGTGGCCACTCGATACGACGCCCATTCGGCAAGGATTTGCGGCAACCCCTTCTGCTGCGGACGGCCATCCGGGCCGAGCATGGTGCAGTTGACCGAAAAACTCGTCTCCAGGCTGGTATGCGCGAAGAGCACGGTCATGAGCTCCTCGGGGCGGACCTTGCTGGTGCGCGGCTCCAGCACCAGACGGATCTTTTCCTTTTGCCCCGATTCGTCGCTGGCGCGCTCGATGACATTGAGCACTACCTGCTTCAGGTTGACCTGCTGCTGGCTCAGCGTTTTTTTGCCGGCCGCGGGCTGGGGATTGGAAAGCGCATCGAGCTCCTCGAGAATGCGCTTGGTCGAGACCTGGTACGGCAGCTCGTACACCACGAGGCGCCATTGCCCTCGGGCGAGCTCTTCGAGGCGCCAACGCGCCCGGGCGCGCAACAGGCCGCGTCCGGTGCGATAGGCCTCGGCGATTTCCTCCCGCGACGAGATGACGTGCCCGCCATCGGGAAAATCGGGCCCGGGCATGAGCGCCAGAAGCTCTTCGTGTGGCGCTCCCGGCCTCGCCACCGCGAGTGCCGCCGCCGCTGCGACTTCGCGCAGATTGTGCGGCGGAATGTCGCACGCCATGCCCACGGCAATGCCCATGGAGCCGTTGAGCAGCACGAAGGGCAGGCGCGCGGGCAACCGCGTCGGCTCGTTGACGGTGTTGTCGTAGTTGGGCGCAAAATCGACCGTGCCCTGGTCGAGCTCCGCCAGCAAGAGCTCCGAGATCGCCGCGAGCCTGGCTTCGGTGTAGCGATAGGCCGCCGGCGGATCGCCGTCGCGCGAGCCGAAGTTGCCCTGGCCTTGCACCAGCGGATAGCGCAGGGTGAAATCCTGGGCCATGCGCACCAGCGTGTCGTACACGGACACGTCGCCGTGTGGATGCACCCGGCCGAGCACCTCACCCACGATCCGCGCGCATTTCACGGGCTTGGCGGCACCGCTCAAGCCGAGCTGGCGCATGATGTACAGGATGCGCCGCTGCACCGGTTTCTGGCCGTCCTCGACCTGCGGCAATGCGCGATCACGCACCACCGCCATCGCGTATTGCAGGTACGCGTTCTCGGCGTATTCGTGAAGCAGGAGCTGGTCCTGCTCGGCGGGATTGACGGCGCCCATCGCTAAACCTCTGAATAAGCCGGATGCGGCTGCGACTCTGGCAAGTGGCAGAACTCAGCCGTCATTCCCGCGCACGCGGGGATCCATTTTCTACGCCAGAATGGATTCCCGCGTGCGCGGGAATGACGAGATTTTCTCATGCGTTTGCGTGTCGCATTCATAGGAAATGGGGAGCTGCGCCAGTGTGCTTCGTATTCCGATGCGGGCTAGGGCCTGTTCACAGTACACACGTGCGTGTAGTGTGAACAGGCCCTAATCTTCCACTTCGCTGCCGCGGCGTTCCATCCACTCCCGGCGGGCGCCCGAGCGCGCCTTGGCCATGAGCAGATTGAAGCGCTCGGTCGCCGCTTCGCGATCGGTCTCGGGCAGATTTATCCGGAGCAGCCGACGCGTGTCGGGATTCAGTGTCGTCTCCCAAAGCTCGGACGGATCCATTTCACCCAGCCCCTTGAAACGGCCGACCTTCCATTGTGTATAGCCTTCCTTGCGCAAGCGGTCTTCCCAGGATTCGAGCTCCTGCCGGTCCATCGCATAGAGTTTTTTCGACTGGCGCTTTTTCCCCGCGCTGTCGACATCGACGCGGTAGAGCGGCGGGCACGCGATAAAGACGTGGCCGCGGGCGATCAACTGGGGGAAATGCCGGAAAAAAAGTGTCAGCAGCAGGGTCTGAATGTGCTGCCCGTCCACGTCTGCGTCCGACATGATCGCCACCGTGCCGTAACGAAGCCTTCCCCAGTCGATGGTATCCGCAAGGGCGTGCGGCGGCACCCCCAGCGCGGTGGTGAGATCGCGGATTTCCTCGTTTTCCATCGCTTGGTGGACATCTTTTTCCCACACGTTCATGCCCTTGCCACGCAACGGCAGGATGGCCTGGGTTTCCTTGTCGCGCCCCATCTTGGCGCTGCCGCCGGCACTGTCGCCTTCGACCAGAAAGATTTCGGT
>JBDUCE010000253.1:0-4581 GCA_040003635.1 Betaproteobacteria bacterium | reverse complement strand
AATGTTCGAGCGTTCGCGGGAATGACGGAGAGTGGTCATGCACTCGCGCAATGTTCGAGCGTTCGCGGGAATGACGGAGAGTGGGTAGTGCGTCAGACTGACCCTCGATGGGGTGGCACGCATTGGCGTAAATCCGGTAAGGGGTCATTGGCATGCTGACAGTACGCCGCATCGATCATCTCGTGCTGACCTGTCGCGATGTCGCGGCGACCGTGCGTTTCTATACCGAAGTGCTGGGCATGAGAGAAGTGACTTTCGGCAATGGGCGCGTGGCATTGGCATTCGGCCGCCAGAAGCTCAACCTCCACCCTGCCGGCCAGAAGGCCGATGCGGCGAGTGCGAATGTGGTGGCCCTTGCCGCCCATCCCACGCCGGGAGCGGTCGACATCTGCCTCGTAGTGGGTGAGCCCATCGCCGCGGTCGCCGCCCATCTCGCGGCGTCCGGAGTGCCGATCGAAGAAGGCCCCGTAGTGCGCACCGGCGCGTTGGGGCCGATCCGGTCGGTGTATATCCGCGATCCCGACGGCAATCTCGTCGAGCTCGCCCGCTACGTCGACGACACCGACTGAGCATATGCGGCGGGGGCAAGTGCGGATGCGCTCACCAAGCAGGCGATCACAAGAGCATGAATGCCTGCTACCTGGGAGGAAGATCGCACGTTCATGTTTTCTCCTCACTGCGACCGGCTGGATTCGCCTCAGAACGCGGAGGCATGCTCCTTGACGAATTGCTCGAATGCGACAGGCTCGCGACCGGTTACATCCTTCACCGTCGGGGTGACCGTGGCCCCGGCGCCCTTGCGGTAGGACTGATTGAGGTCGATCAGGTAGTCGGCATAGAACTCGGGGATACCCCCGGCGACCATGCCGGCCTTGGCCGCCTCGTCGGTGACCGCGACGTACGTCACCTTCTTGCCGAGGACGCGGGAGAGGATTTCGGCCGCTTCCGCGTAGGACAGGGCTTGCGGACCGGAGAGATCATAGGCACGGCCTTCGTGACCGGAGGAGGTGAGCGCCTTAACGGCCACGCGGGCAATGTCGCGCGCGTCGATATGGCTGACCTTTGCGTCACCGGCCGGCACATAGAATGCGCCCTGCGCCTTGATCGAGCCCGCCATGTAGTTCACGAAGTTCTGCATGAAACCGTTGGGCCGCAGGTGCGTCCACGCGAGCCCCGAGGCTTCGATCACGCGCTCGACAGGGCGGTGGATCTTCGCAAACGAGAAGCCCTCGCCGGCGGCGCCCCATACGGAGAGCTTGACTATTTTTCTGGCACCTGCGGCTTTGGCGGCGCTCACGACGTTCGTCTCGCCCTCGGTCTGGCCCATGCCGCCGGTACCGAGCAAGAAGACCGTATCGACGCCCACGAGCGCCGGCCTCAAGGTGTCTGGCTTGCCGAAGTCGAGCGCCACGGCGTCGTGACCGGCGGACTTCGCCCTCTCGGCTTTCTCCCTGGAGTGATACGCGGCGCGCGGCCTCTCGCCGGCGGCTTGCAGTTGTTCGAGAAGGGCGGTCCCCACCGTTCCTCCAGCACCTGTTACGAGAATCATGTCCGTCTCCTTCGTCGTCGAGGATGCTACTATGCGGCATCAGTACCCGATGGGAAAGTACCTACTTCGAGGTACTGTACATACATGATGGTGCCTATAAGTGCGGGAGACGCTGATGAAGCATTGCCATGACGTGTTCAACGATGCATGCCCCTCGCGTCAGGTGCTCGACCGCATCGCCGACAAGTGGACGACGCTGGTGATTTACGCACTGTCCGGTGGGACGCTGCGCTACGGCGAGCTGCAGCGCCGGGTGAAGGGCGTCTCGCAGAAGATGCTGACGCAGACGCTCCGGAGCCTGGAGCGCGACGGCCTCGTGGTACGGAAGATCCATCCCGTCGTGCCGCCGATGGTGGAGTACACGCTGACCCCGCTTGGCCGGTCGCTCCACAAGCCGCTCGAGGCCATCTGCCAGTGGGCCGAATCGCATTTGTCCGAGTTGCTGGCGGCGCGCCGCAAGAGCGCGAGCCGCATGGGGCCTGAAAAACAGCGGACGGAGATCACCGCCTAGAATCGGAAGCGCGCCCGGCGATCGTGCCGCGTACGTACGGAGGCCGCCGCAAGAGGCACGCTGGAAATGATTCGCCGACTGCCCGAGGGACTCAGTCTGCCCGCCGACCCCCTCGTGCAGCATTACTACGGCCAACCGGCACTCGGCCGTCCGACCGATGGCTGTCTGGCGCATCGGCCTCTACAGTAACAACGCTCGCGCGCCAGCCTCGGCCTTCACCGCCCGCCGTTGAATCGCCGCCGCGGGCATCCCGATGCCCGTACTGTCTGCCGCGCTCTCAGGGTTTGCCGCCGGCACCATCGCCCTGCAGTGGCAGTCCACGTTGCCTGCCGGCGCGGCAGGGATAATTGTGATCGGAGCAGTTTGTCTCGCGGCGAACGCCGTCGCGGGGCGCGCGATGCCGGGTGCAGGGGCGCTCTGGGTGCGGGTCGTTCGATTGATCGTGGCGGGGGCGGCGGCGGCGACGCTCGGCTTCGGCATTGCCGCATGGCGCGCGGAGCTCCGCCTGGCCGATGCCCTGCCGGAACAGTGGGAAGACATCGACTTGGCCATCGTCGGCGTGATCGACGATCTGCCGCACGCTTCGGCGCGTGGAACACGGTTCGCGCTTGCAATCGAGCGCGTGCTGACGTCCGGGGCGAGGGTGCCGGAGCGCATCTCGCTGGCGTGGTATCCGCCGTTGCGCACCAATGATGCCAAGGATGCGGTGCCGATCCTTCGCGCCGGCGAACGCTGGCGGCTCGCGGTGCGCCTCAAGCGTCCGCATGGCACCGTCAACCCTCACGGCTACGATCTCGAGGCGTGGCTTCTCGACAACGGGTTGCGGGCCACCGGCTACGTACGGCCGCAAGGCGACAACACCCGACTCGCCGCCTTCGCCGGCCGCGCCACGGACCGGGTGCAGCGCGCCCGCGAGAACGTGCGGGAGCGCGCGCTGCGTGCGCTCGGAGATGCGCCTTACGCCGGTGTGATTGTCGCACTGGCCATCGGCGAGCAGCGCGCCATTCCGGAGGCCCAGTGGCTGGTGTTCAATCGCACCGGCATCACCCATCTCATCAGCATCTCCGGTCTGCACGTCACGGTATTCGCCGCGATTGCCGCGGGCGCCGTGCACGGCATCGCGCGCCGCAGCGCGCGCCTGACCACGCTGCTGCCTGCGCATCGGCTCGCGGCATTGATCGGCGCCATCGCTGCCTTCGGGTACGTGTTGTTGGCGGGCGCTCAAGTTCCCGCCCAACGAACGCTTATCATGCTGATCGTGGCCGCCATCGGCCTCTGGGTAGCGCGGCCCGGAACGGCGCGCATGGTCTGGCTGTGGGCGCTGGCCGTGGTGCTCGCATTCGATCCGTGGGCGGGACTCACACCGGGGTTCTGGCTTTCGTTCGGAGCCGTCGGGCTGTTGCTCTATAGCGGCAGCGGCCGCCTGCATTCGGTGCCGGTGTCCCGCAGTGCCGCATTGCTGCGCATGTTGCGCACGGCCACTCACGCCCAAGCCGTGGTCACCATCGGGCTCGTGCCGATGACACTGGCGGTGTTTCAGCAGGTGTCGGTCATCGCACCGGTGGCCAATGCCATTGCCATTCCCGTCGTCACGTTCGCCGTCGTGCCACTGGCGCTGACCGCGATCCTGCTGCCGGTCGACATGTTATGGAGAGCGGCGCATACGGTGTTCGCGTGGCTCATGTGGCCGCTCGAAGCACTCACGGCGCTCCCCGGCACGACTTGGCAGCAGCATGCGCCGGCCGCATGGACGATTCCCGTGGCGATGATCGGCGTGGTGGGGCTGCTGGCGCCGCGGGGCGTACCGCTGCGTTCGCTCGGCGGGCTGTGGCTGTTGCCGCTATTCCTGGTGCGCCCGGCAGCGCCGCCCCCTGGCACGTTTCGCATGACGGTGCTGGATGTGGGCCAAGGGCTGGCGGTGGTGGTGCAAACCAGCGAACATGCGTTGCTGTATGACACCGGCCCGCGTTACAACGATGACGCCAACGCCGGCGGCCGGATCGTGGCGCCGTTCCTGAGGGCGGCAGGCATCCGTCGCCTTTCCGCCATGATCGTGTCGCATCTTGACAGTGACCACAGCGGCGGGGCGCGCACGCTGCTGCAAACTGTACCGGTCGACGTTCTGGCTTCATCGGTGCCGGAGGAGCACAAGCTCTTCGACGGCGTTTCACCAAAGCCGCTGCGCTGTCTCGCCGGACACGCCTGGACCTGGGATGGCGTGCGCTTCAGACTCATGCATCCGGGGATGGATCAATACACCTCGGCGCGCATCAAGACCAACGATCTTTCCTGCGTGGTCCGCATCGAGTCGGCCCATGGTAGCGCGTTGCTTACCGGAGACATCGAGGCGCGCAGCGAGACGACATTGCTGATGAACGGTGCGGCGTTGCGCTCGGAGGTGCTGGTGGTGCCGCATCATGGCTCACGCACCTCGTCGACCGCGGCTTTCATCACTGCCGTCGCGCCGCGCGTCGCCATCTTCACCCCCGGCTACCGCAATCGTTTCGGCCATCCCCGCCCG
>JBDUCE010000252.1:0-4589 GCA_040003635.1 Betaproteobacteria bacterium | reverse complement strand
GGCCTCGTGGTGCTCGACGCGAGGTCGGGCGAGATCCTGGCGCTGGCCAACTGGCCGACCTACAACCCGAATGCGCGCGAGCGCGCCGGTCGCGAGCGCATGCGCAACCGGGCGTTGACCGACGTGTTCGAGCCGGGCTCGACGTTGAAGCCGTTCACGATCGCGCTGGCGCTGGAGAGCGGAAAGGTGCGCCCGGACACCATCATCCAGACGGCGCCGGGCACCCTCACGATCGGCCCCAACACGATCCACGACGCGCATCCCAACGGTGCGCTCACCGTCGAGCAGGTAATTCAGAAGTCGTCCAATGTCGGCGCCGCCAAGATTGCGTTGCAACTGCCCGCCGAGAAAATGTGGGAGATGCTGACGGAGTCCGGATTCGGCTCGCCGCCCAAGACGGGATTTCCAGGCGAGGTCGGCGGGCGGTTGCGGCCCGCCAAGTCGTGGAAGCCGATCGAGCAGGCGACGATTGCCTACGGCCATGGCATCTCGGTGAACCTCGTGCAACTGGCGCGCGGCTATGGTCTGTTTGCGAGCGACGGCGATCTCAAACCGGCGACGCTGTTCAAGGGCAATGGGCCGGTGGCCGGCCGCCCGGTAATAAGCCCCGCGACTGCGCGCGCCGTTCGCCACATGCTGGAAATGGCGGTGCAGCCGGGCGGCACGGCGCCGAAGGCCCAGATCGCGGGCTACCGTGTTGCCGGCAAAACGGGCACCGCGCACAAGCTCGAGGCCCGCGCCTACACCCACAAATACGTGTCGTCGTTCGTCGGTTTTGCACCGGCTTCCAATCCGCGGCTGATCGTCGCAGTGATGCTGGATGAGCCGTCGGCGGGCGAGCACTTCGGCGGTGCGGTCGCGGCGCCGGTGTTTTCGGCCGTGACCGGCGCTGCGCTGCGCATGCTGGGCGTGCCGCCCGATGCCCCGGTCGGCAACGTGATCCTGCCGCCTGCGGGCGCCGAAGTGCAGGAAGAATCCTGATGCCCGCCACCGTGGTCGAACGTTTTGACGTCGCTGCGCTGCTGGCGCGCCTGGGTGCCGCGCCCAAGCGTGTCACGGCGGACAGCCGCGGTGTGCGTCCCGGCGACGCCTTTGCCGCGTTTCCGGGCGGCCGCGTGGACGGGCGCACGTTCATCGATGATGCGATTGCCCGCGGCGCGCTCGCGGTGTTCTGGGAAGCGTCGTCCTTTGCCTGGAAGATGAACTGGGCCGTGGCCAACATGCCGGTCGAAAGCCTGCGCGACCGGCTGGGAGCCATCGCGGATTTCGTCTATGGCAGTCCGTCCGAGGCGCTGTGGATGATCGGCGTGACCGGCACCAACGGCAAGACGTCGTGCGCGCACGCCATCGCCGAGTGCTTCGATCGCTGCGGCCAGCGCGCGGGCCTGATCGGAACGCTCGGCAACGGCATGGTCGGCGCACTGACCGCGGCAACGCATACCACGCCGGATGCGGCAGCGCTCCACGAGACCCTCGCTGCGTTGCGCGACGCGGGCGCCGGCACGGTGGCGATGGAGGTGTCGTCGCATGGTCTCGACCAGGGGCGCGTTAACGCGGTGGCCTTCGACGTCGCGCTGTTCACCAACCTCACACGCGATCATCTCGACTATCACGGCACCATGGCCGCCTATGGTGCGGCCAAGGCGCGGTTGCTGGCGTGGCCCGGCCTGCATGCGAGCATCATCAATCACGACGACGCATTCGGACAGAGCCTCGCGGAAGCAGCGAAGGCGCGCGGCCAGAAGGTGCTTACGTATGGATTGAGCGGCGCCGACATCGTTGCCTCCAACATGCGGCCCACCCCGGAGGGCGCCTCGTTCTCGGTGGCCTCGCCGTGGGGTCGTGCCGAGGTAACGACCCGGCTGGCCGGGGCTTTCAATGTATCGAACGTGCTCGGCGTGCTCGGCGTGCTCCTCGTGAGCCAGATTCCCCTCGCCGATGCGGTTGCTGCCGTGGCTACGGTCGAATCCCCGGCAGGCCGCATGCAGCGGCTCGGCGGCGGCGAGCGCCCGATCGTGATCGTCGACTACGCGCACACGCCCGATGCGCTGGAGAAAGTCCTGGCCGCGTTGCGACCCGGCGTTGCCAAGGGTCGGGAGCTCGTCTGCGTTTTCGGCTGCGGCGGCAACCGCGATGCCGGCAAGCGGCAGGAAATGGGACGCGTGGCAGCACAGCTTGCCGACCGCGTCGTCGTGACCAACGACAATCCGCGCAGCGAAAATCCCGCGGCCATTGCCGAGGCGATCCTGCATGGCATCCGGGAAACATCCAACCGGCGCTGGGCGCTGGAGCTCGACCGCGGGGCGGCGATCGCCCTCTCGGTGCATAGGGCGCGGCCGGGGGATGTCGTGCTGATCGCCGGCAAGGGTCATGAGGACTATCAGGAGCAGCACGGCGCGCGCGTGCATTTCTCGGACGCAGAATCGGCTCTCGCTGCATTGGGTGCATGGAGCGCTGCATGATGGACACGGCAATGGCCGCCGCGGTTCTGAACGGCCGGCTGATCGGACCCAGCGTGTTTTTCAATCGTGTCAGCACCGATACCCGCACACTCGCGCCGGGCGACCTTTTCGTGGCGCTCAAGGGCGAGCGTTTCGATGGCCATCGTTTCGTGGGCCGTGCCTTCGAACTCGGCGCGGTGGCAGCGCTGGTATCCGATGGCGATGTCGATGCCGGCGACAAAGCCGGCGACAAAGCGTGCAATCGGATCGCGGTGGACGACCCGCTGAAGGCCTTGGGCCGGCTTGCCGCGCACTGGCGCGGGCGCTTCGACCTGCCCGTGGTGGTGGTGGTCGGCAGCAACGGCAAGACCACCGTCAAGGAGATGATTGCCTCGATCCTGCGCGCCCACTTCGGCGACGATCGCGTGCTGGCAACGCGCGGCAATCTCAACAACGCCATCGGGCTTCCACTCACCGTGCTCGGGTTGCGCGATTGCCATCGTGCCGCAGTCATCGAGCTGGGCATGAATCATCCCGGCGAGACGGCGGAGCTCGCGCCGATTGCCGGTCCGACCGTCGCCCTTATCAACAATGCGCAGCGCGAGCATCAGGAATTCATGCATAGCGTGGCCGATGTCGCGGCGGAGCACGGCGCGCTGCTGCCGGCGTTGGCAGGCCGTGGGGTCGCGGTGATCAATGCCGATGACCCGCACGCCGATGTCTGGCGTCACGGGGTCCCGGCAGGGTGCCGGATCGTCGATTTCGCCCTCGACCACGCCGCAGCCGTGCGCGGCGAGTGCTCCGGCGATGCCGCGTCGAATCGGCTCCATATCATTACCGAGGGCGGCGCGGTCGATGTCACGCTGGCTATTCCCGGACGTCACAGCGCCGCCAACGCACTCGCGGCGACCGCAGCGGCGCTGGCGGCCGGCGCCGGACTGCCGGCCGTGGTCTCCGGCCTCGAAACCTTTGCGCCGGTCGCGGGGCGCCTGGTGTCGCGCCGGGCGAAGAGCGGTGCGGTGGTCATCGACGACACGTACAACGCCAATCCCGATTCGGTCCAGGCAGCGATCGCGGTGCTTGCCGCCATGAGCCCGCCGCGCTGGCTGGTTCTTGGCGACATGGGCGAAGTCGGCCATGAGGGGGCCGCCCTTCACCGCGAGGCCGGTCAAGCCGCGCGTGCGGCGGGCATCGAACGGCTGCTCGCGGCAGGTCCGCTTGCGGCGCAGGCCGCGGCGGCATTCGGGACCGGTGGCGAGCACTTCGCGAGCGTCGAGGCGCTGGCCGATCACCTCGCCGCCACGGCGCGCGAAAACGTGACGATGCTGGTCAAGGGATCGCGCTTCATGCGCATGGAGCGCGTCGTAGAGAAGCTTTGCCACGATGCGGCGGAAGAGGCGCACTGATGCTGCTCTGGCTAAGCGAGCTTCTTGCCAAGGACATCCGGGCGTTCAACGTGTTCGGCTACATCACGCTGCGCGCGGTGCTGGCCTGTATGACGGCGCTGTTCATCTCGTTCATCGTCGGCCCGCGGACCATAGCCTGGCTGACGCGAATGAAGATCGGCCAGGCAGTGCGCGACGATGGCCCGCAGAGTCACCTCGTCAAGGCCGGCACGCCGACCATGGGCGGCGCGCTCATCCTGGTCTCCATCGCGATCACGACATTGATGTGGGGCGACCTCGCCAATCGTTTTGTGTGGGTCGTGCTCCTGGTCACGCTGGGCTACGGAGCGATCGGCTGGGTCGACGATTACCGCAAGGTCGTGCGTCGCAACCCGAAGGGGATTCCGGCGCGCGTGAAGTTCTTCTGGCAATCGGTGATCGGGCTCATCGCCGCGGTCTACCTCGCGTTCAGCGTTTCGGCGCCGTCGAACACGCAATCGCTCCATCTGCTGCTGGAATGGATTCGCAGCGGCTTTTCCATGACGCTCCCGCCGCGAGCCGATCTCATCGTGCCGTTCTTCAAAACGATCTCCTACCCGCTTGGGGTGTGGGGGTTCATTGCGCTCACCTATTTCGTGATCGTGGGCACGAGCAACGCCGTCAATCTCACCGACGGCCTCGACGGGCTGGCGATCATGCCCACGGTGATGGTGGCGGCGGCCCTGGGCGTTTTCGCCTACGTCACCGGCAACGCCGTGTTCGC
>JBDUCE010000251.1:0-4594 GCA_040003635.1 Betaproteobacteria bacterium | reverse complement strand
TTCTGGCCGGCCGCGGCTTCGGCCGCGACGTGGCCTTCGTGCGTGGCCTTGTGCGCGAGCATCGGCTGCCCGACCACATCGCCTATCGCAAAGATATGCCGGACATTGGTACGCATCTGCGCATCGACCGCGACAAAGCCGCGCGCGCTCACCTCGATCCCCGCGCGCTCGGCGCCGATCCTGCCGCCGTTGGGGCTGCGGCCGACCGCCACCAGCACCAGGTCGTAGGGTTGCGGCCCGGCCGGTGCCTGCTCGCCTTCGAAGGTCACATGCACGGCATCGGGCCGCGCGTCCACCGCCACCGTCTTGGTCTTGAGCATCACCTTGTCGAAGCGGTGACGGTTCATCTTGTCCCATACCTTGACGAGATCGCGGTCGGCGCCCTGCATCAATCCGTCCAGCATCTCGACCACCTCGAGGCGAGCTCCCAATGCCGAATAAACCGTGGCCATTTCGAGGCCGATGATGCCGCCGCCGATCACCAGCATGCGCTTGGGCACGCCACGCAGCTCCAGCGCACCGGTCGAATCGACGATCCGCGGGTCTTCCGGAACGAAGGGCAAACGCACCGCCTGGGATCCGGCAGCAATGATCGCGCTACCGAAACGAATGATCTTCTTGGTGCCGGTCTTGTCTTGCGCGGATCCCTCGGTGACATCGACTTCGAGGTGATGCGCATCGAGAAAAACGCCGTATCCCCGCACCACCACCACCTTGCGCGCCTTGGCCATCCCGGTGAGACCGCCGGTCAGCTTGCCGACGACTTGCCGCTTCCATTCGCGCAATTTGGCGAGATCCACTTCCGGTGCGCCGAAGCTCACGCCGTGCGCGGCGAAGCTTTTGGCCTCTTCCATCACCCCCGCGACATGGAGCAGCGCCTTGGAAGGAATGCAGCCGACATTAAGGCATACGCCCCCGAGTGACCCATACCGCTCCACCAGCACGGTGCTCATGCCGAGATCGGCGGCGCGGAAGGCGGCACTGTAACCACCAGGTCCCGCGCCCAGCACGAGCATCTCGCACTCCACGTCAGGCGTGCCGGTAAAGCTATCCGTATTGACCGCCGCCGCAGAGAGCGGCGCGCCCGGCGGGTTTTTAGGCGCCGGCGGCGCGGCATCTTGCGCTGCGGAAGCGCGGGGCGCCGGTGCAATCACGCCGGCGGCGGGCTTGGCGCCGGCCAAGTCCGCTCCATCGAGGATCATGATCACAGTGCCTTCCGACACCTTGTCGCCGACCTTGACCTTCATTTCGCGGACCGTGCCTCCGGACGGGGCCGGGATGTCCAGGGTGGCCTTGTCAGATTCGAGGGTGACGAGAGAGTCCTCGGGCTTGACGGTGTCGCCGACCTTGACCAGCACTTCGATGACCGGCACGTCGTTGAAGTCGCCGATATCCGGCACCTTCACTTCTATCGTCTGGGGCACGATGGCACTCTCATGGACGGGTTCGACTGCTGGTTGCTGGGCTGCAGTGCGCGCTGCGGCGCGCGTGCATCACGGGACGACGCCGCGCACCGGCCGCCGCCTCACAACATCGCTCTGCGCATGTCGACGAGCAACTGCGCGAGATAGGCCGTGAAGCGCGCCGCCTGCGCGCCATCGATGACGCGGTGATCGTACGAAAGGGACAGCGGCAACATGAGGCGGGGCGCAAACGCCTTGCCATCCCACACCGGCTTGATCGCGCTCTTCGAGACGCCGAGGATCGCCACCTCGGGCGCGTTGATGATGGGCGTGAAAGCGGTGCCACCGATGCCCCCGAGGCTGGAAATCGAAAAGCAGCCGCCCTGCATTTCGGCGGGCCCGAGCTTGCCCTCGCGCGCCTTGGCCGAGAGCTCGCCCATTTCGCGGGCGATCTGCAATAGACCCTTCTGGTCGGCATTGCGAATCACCGGGACCACGAGGCCATTGGGCGTATCGGCGGCAAAGCCGATATTGAAATATTTCTTGTAGACGAGCGTGTCACCCGCGAGCGACGCATTGATATCGGGAAAGCGCTGCATCGCGGCAACGCTCGCCCGGATCAGGAAGGCGAGCATCGTGATCTTGACCCCGGCCTTCTCGTTTTCCTTGTTGAGGACGACGCGAAACGCTTCGAGCTCGGTGATGTCCGCTTCGTCGAACTGGGTGACGTGCGGGATCATCACCCAATTGCGCGCGAGATTCGCACCGGATAGTTTCTTGATGCGCGACAGCGGCTTTTCCTCGACCGGGCCGAATTTCCTGAAATCGACGGTGGGCCACGGAAGGAGATTGAGACCGGCATTGCCCGCGGCGACCGCTGCGGGCGTTGCCGCCGTGGTCGAGCGCAGCGCTTGCTTCACGAAGCCCTGCACATCCTCCTGCAGGATCCGGTTCTTGGGACCGCTGCCGGTGACGCGCGACAGATCAACGCCAAGCTCGCGCGCAAACTTTCGCACCGAAGGCGAGGCGTGTGCGGCCTTGAAGGCCACGGGCTCGACGGCGGTGGCCGGCGGTGCTGCGGGGGCCGCGACCGGATCGGGCGCCGGCGCCGGAACGGGAGGCGGCTGCGACGCGACGGTGCTCGCCGGGGCATCGGCTTTGGCCGCGCGCGCATCGCTCTTGGTTGGGGCGGACGCCGGGGGTGCCGATGTCGTTGCGGAGGCTGCTTCCGTGGCCGCTGCGTCGGCCGCATCGAGCAGGAGGATCACGCTGCCCTCGCTCACCTTGTCGCCGACCTTGACGCGCAACTCCTTCACCACGCCCGGCGCCGGCGCCGGAACATCGAGGGTCGCCTTGTCGGACTCCAGCGTAACCAGGGAATCCTCGGCGGCCACCCGGTCGCCGGGTTTCACCAGCACTTCGATCACCGGCACGTCCTTGAAGTCGCCGATATCAGGAACCTTGACCTCGCGCGCGCTCATCGTGGTTCCTTGTCTAGTGGGCTGTAACGCCCGATTCGGTAGTGAACGAAGTGGTATGGCGCCGCGATCCGCCGCGAGCGCAAGGCGAACAAGCGCAGCAAGGGTAGGCCCCCTTGCAAGCTTGGGCAACGCAGCGATCGCGGTGGAGCGCAAGCCAGACACTATCGAAGCGGGCGTTACAGTCCACTAGATGGTCCAGGGGGCGGCCTTGGCCGGATCGATGCTGTATTTCTTCATGGCGTCGACAACCTTGGCGGCTGGCACGGCGCCCTCGTCGGCAAGCGCTTTGAGTGCCGCGACCGCGATGTAGTGGCGGTCCACCTCGAAAAAACGGCGCAATTTCTCGCGCGTATCCGAGCGTCCGTAGCCGTCGGTGCCCAGCACCAGATAACGACGCGGCACGTAAGCGCGGATCTGTTCGGCGAACGCGCGGATGTAATCTGTGGCGGCGATCACCGGGCCCTGGGTATCGGCGAGACACTCCTCGACGTGCGAGCGGCGCGGCTGGTCGGAGGGGTGCAGGAGATTGTGGCGGGCGACGGCCATGCCCTCGCGGCCGAGCTCGGTAAAGCTCGGGCAGCTCCACAAGTCGGCATCCACGCCCCAGTCGGCCTTGAGCAGATCCGCGGCGGCGATCACTTCGCGAAAGATGACCCCCGAGCCCAGGAGTTGTACCCGCGGCGACTTGGCTTTTGATTTTTCGGCGGTGCGAAACCGGTACATGCCGCGGATGATGTCCTTCGCCGCGCCGTCCGGCATCGCCGGGTGCGTGTAATTCTCGTTCATCACGGTGATGTAGTAATAGACGTCCTGCTGCTCGGCGAACATCCGCCTGAGGCCGTCCTGCATGATTACCGCCAGCTCGTACGCGTAAGTGGGATCGTACGCGATGCAGTTGGGAATCGTGGCGGCAAAGAGGTGCGAGTGCCCGTCTTCGTGCTGCAGCCCCTCGCCGTTCAGCGTCGTCCGTCCGGAGGTGCCGCCGAGCAGGAATCCGCGCGAGCGCATGTCGCCGGCGGCCCACGCAAGATCGCCCACACGCTGGAATCCGAACATCGAATAGAAGATGTAGAACGGGATCATCGGGACGCCGTGCGTCGAGTACGAGGTCGCCGCGGCGATCCAGTCGCACATCGCACCCGGCTCGTTGATCCCTTCCTGCAGCACCTGCCCGCGCTTGTCTTCCTTGTAGAACATCAGCTGGTCGGCATCCTGCGGCGTGTACTTCTGGCCGAACTGGTTCCAGATGCCGAGCTGGCGAAACATGCCTTCCATGCCGAAGGTGCGCGATTCGTCGGGAACGATGGGCACCACCCGCCGGCCGATGGTCTTGTCGCGGATCAGGGTCTGCAGGATTTGCACGAACGCCATCGTGGTCGAGATCTCGCGCTCGTCGGTGCTCTTCAGAAACCGCTCGAACACGGCGAGATCGGGCACTGGCAGCGCTTCCGCCGTGCGCCGGCGCGCGGGCAGGTAACCGCCGAGGCTCATCCGCCGCTCGCGCATGTAGGCGAGCTCCTTCGAGCCTTCCGCGAGAGTGAGGTAGGGCACCTTCTCGAGTTGATCGTCGGGGACCGGCAGGAGAAAGCGATCACGCATGTGGCGGATCGACTCCACCGACATCTTCTTCTGCTGATGGGTGATGTTTTGCGCTTCGCCCGACACGCCCATGCCGTAGCCCTTGATGGTCTTGGCCAGGATGACCGTGGG
>JBDUCE010000250.1:0-4595 GCA_040003635.1 Betaproteobacteria bacterium | reverse complement strand
CACACCCCGCCGTACCCTTGAATAGCCTCTTCAATACTCGGCGTGGATGCCCCTCGCGAGCCGGCTGTCGATCATTCGCCGCGCCTCCATTTTGGCGACGCTCACGGCATCGGGGGACATCGATGCGATCGCCGCGTCGCGCGCATCCGCCGCGCCCACCACCCCTTGCGCCGCCGCCAGGCTAAGCCAGGCGAATCCCCGCACGCCGTCGACAGCCCCGCCCTTGCCGCCGACATACATGCGGCCAACTTCGAACTGTGCGCGCGGGTCCCCACCTTCGGCCGCGAGCCGCAGCCAGGTAAGGGCCCGTTGATCATCGGCCAATGCCCCGACACCGTCCCGCAGCGCAATCCCCAGGTCGTATTGCGCGTTGGCGTATCCTTGCTGCGCCGATCGCTCCAGCCACGCCACGCCTTCCTTTGCATCCTGCGGCACCCCATCACCCTTGAGATGCCGCAATGCCACGCGGTAATCCTTGCTGCCATCGGATGCGCGCGCGAACTCGAGCTTGTCTCCCAGGTCGACGCCTCTTGCTAATCGGTCATGAGGGGATGCAACAAACCACACACCCACCGCCGCCGCAAAAAAGACGAGTGACGCCCCGAAAATCGGCAAAACCCACGCCGCGCCCGTCCCGAACCGGGACTGGCATTTTCGGCAGTAAAAACGTGACCGCAGAAGGTAATGCCCCAAGCCGGCACCGTTTCGAGGCGGTGAGCGTTGCACGCGATGGCTCCCGCACTTGGGGCAAGTACGCATCATTCAGTCCGAAGCAGACAAACGCTTACCGGCAGTGGTCATGGTGTCCTACAACGTCCCTGTCGCGAGACGTCGACAATCTGGCGTGAACGCCAATAATGGGGGCATCGCATCCCAACGACTGTTCTTGGTCGCAGGCATCCTCGCCCTTTTCATTTTTGGTGCCGTGGCCGCGGCTGTTGCCACGGGCGATCCAAGGGTGGCCGCCATGGACTTGGCAGCGGCGCAGTCGATATACCCTTGGCGTTCGGCTGCGACCACGGCGGCGATGCTCGTCATCACGGCCCTGGGCAGCCCCGCTTCCGTACTCACCGCATGCGCCTTGCTCGGTATCGCATTCGCCTATCAAAGGCGGTGGCCTGCGCTCATCGTGTTCTCTCTTTGCGTTCCGGGTGGAATGCTGATGAACGTGATCATCAAACAGTTGCTGCACCGCCATCGTCCGGCACTCGATCCCGTCATCGCCCTTTCGACCTTCAGCTTCCCGAGCGGTCACACGCTGGGATCGACCCTGCTCATCGGGCTGCTGGTCGTCCATGCGTTGCGGCGTCGCCCTCACCCACGCTCCCGCGTTGCAGTGATTGTGATTCTCGCTGCAACCTTGGTCGTCTCGGCTGTTGCGGCAAGCCGTATCTATCTTGGCGTCCACTATCTCAGCGACGTCACCGCCGGTGCAATGGAGGGTCTCGCCTGGCTGGTTCTCGGGGTGAGCGTCGCCGATCGCTGGCTTCCCGGCTGGGCGTCACCAAGCTCCCTTGCATGAACCGCCGGCGCGCCAGCGTGATCGTCAACGCACATGCCGGCACGCCCTCCATGTCGGATACCGTTTCGCGTCTCGAGGCTGCGTTCGCTGCCAGTGGCATCACCGCCGAGGTGCGGGTGGCGCGAACCGGAGCCGACGTGGCGAAGCATGCGGCGCAAGCGGTGGCCGGCAAGCCGGCGCTCATCGTCGCGGGGGGCGGCGACGGCACTCTCAGCACGGTCGCCGCGAAGATCGTCGGCACCGATACCGCGCTGGGCATTCTACCCCTGGGCACGCTGAATCACTTCGCCAAGGATCTGGGCATTCCGCTCGAGCTCGACGCAGCCGTCGCGGTGATTGCCGCCGGAAACACCATCGCCGTCGACGTTGGAACCGTCAATGACCGGATCTTCCTCAACAACTCGAGCCTTGGACTCTATCCGCGTCTCGTCCGCGTGCGCGAGCATCAACAGCAGTCGCTGGGACGCGGCAAGTGGCCCGCATTTGCGTGGGCCGTATTCTTCGTGCTGCGCCGCTTTTCGTTCGTCTCGGTCGAGCTCGACGTGGATGGAAAACGCGAGGTCCGCCGCACTCCGGTCGTGTTCATCGGCAACAACCATTACGCGATGCAAGGGCTTCAAATCGGCACCCGCGAGCGTCTCGATGGCGGTGAGCTCAGCTTGTACATTCCCAGGGCACTGACCCGATGGGGATTGCTGCGCATGGGCCTGCGCGCACTCCTGGGCGGCCTGTCGCCCGGGATCGACCTGGAGACGACGATGGCAAAAACGATTTGCATCCATTCGCGGCGCGCGGCGGTGCATGTGGCCATCGATGGCGAAGTGCAAACGCTGCCCATGCCGCTTCGGTATGCCACTCGGCCTGCCGCGCTGCGGGTGATCGTGCCCCGCGGCAGCATCCCGACCGAGGCATCCTGAACGTGCGAACAATCATTCATATCTCGGATCTCCACTTCGGGCGCGCGGACAGCATCGTGCTCGAGCCACTGATCGGGGCGATCGATCATCTGCGACCCGACCTCATCGCCGTTTCGGGCGACCTGACGCAACGCGCGCGCCCCGAGCAATTCCGTTGCGCGAGGCAATTCCTCGATCGCCTTGCATATCCACGCATCGTGGTTCCGGGCAATCACGACGTGCCGTTGTACAACGTCTTCGCCCGCTTTTCATCGCCGCTGCGCCACTATGAGCGCTACATCACGCCGGACCTCGCGCCGTTCTTTCGCGACGACGAGATCGCGGTGCTCGGGATCAATACCGCGCGGTCGTTCACTCTCAAGGGCGGGCGCATCAATGCGGGCCAGGTGGCAGGTGCGCGCGCCCGCTTTGGCGAGGTCCCTGCGGAGGTGTTGAAGATCGTGGTGACCCATCATCCTTTCGATGTGCCCGCGAAAACCCATGAGCGGGAGCTTGTGGGAAGGGCGGGGATGGCCATGGAGGCGCTCGCGCAATGCGGGGTCGATATGCTGTTGTCAGGACATCTCCATGCGGGCCGGGTCGCGACGACCGGCGCGCGATTCGCCATCGAAGGCCACGCCGCGCTGGTCATTCAGGCGGGCACCGCGACGTCCACCCGGACTCGAAACGAATTCAATGCGTTCAATGTGGTGCGCACCGGACCCGATACCGCCATGATCGAGCAACACCTCTGGAACCCGGGAACCCGCCGGTACGAGCCCGCCGGATTCGAGCGATTCCGATCCAATGCCGGCCAGTGGGTGCGCATCTGACCGGCTGATGCAAAACCATGGCCGCTAAGCGCTTGTGGATCGCGCCTTGTCGATCACCTGCTCGGCGATGACCGCGGCGCGATTGACGCGCTCGCCTTCCTGCTCGACGAGCTTCAGCACTCTTCCAAGCTCTGCCGACAACGCGGCGGCGAGCTTTACCTGACGATGCAACCGCTCCCCCGTTTCACCGGCCGCGATGAGTTGCCGCGCGTCTTCGGTGGTGTCCGTCAGCAGCCGTGCCAAACGATTTACTGCCCCCTGATTGACCGGATTCATTGGTACATGCCCTCGAGCTTCTTGGATGGCGAATTGCCGCTTTTCACTAGGCACCGCCACCGTAAGCCGGCAAGTCGGCACTCGAGAACGGCGCCGCCTGCTACGCGATCGCCCCTCGATGACAGGCAACGCAAGGCGTGTGCCAAGCACGTAACCTATTGACTCGGCTATCGGATTGCCTTTCGTGGACCCGATCGATGTCAACTTGACCGACAGTAGGCGAAGCTCCCGTAGCGCATCCCGTAGCGCATCCCGTAGCGCATCCCGTAGCGCATCCCTCGCACCACGAAAAACGGCCCGGGCTGGCATGCCCCGGGCCGTGATACGCACTGGACTGCGCCTTATCGTTTGGCTGCCTTCACCGCGTCGTTATCGTTGGGCGAGCCTTTCAATGGCGCCCGCAGGTACGGAAATTCGTTGGCGAAGAACATGTCGGTGATGTACGCGCCATCGGTGAAGTGCAGCGTACCGGAAGGTGCGTCGGCAGGCGCGCAACCCACCGCTCTATTCACCGTCGGCACCGTGCACAGCACTCCCATTGCCACGCGCAATGCGATGTCCACCACGTCGTCGCCGGGACGGCGACCGTTGGGGAAACCCGCGTTGTCGCCACCCAACACGCCAAGGCGGCTCTGCGATCCCATCGGCGTCGGCGCGATGGCCGTGTTGAGCCGCATCATTTCCGCGGTGGCGCCGTTCGCCGGCCGGTTCAAGCCGGTGATGCCGGTCAGGAATGCCGCAACGAGGTCCGTACGCGGGAAGTTGGTGGGCGCCTTGACGCCTGCCGAGGAAAACAGTTTCTCGATCAGCGTCGGCAACGTCGGGTTGGTCACGTAGCTCGCGAACTGCGCGTCGTCCTTGGGCTGGCTGCCGTTGAAACGGTCCTTGTCCTTGAGCCCGATCACCACCTCGTTGACCAGCGGCATGCCGAGGCGCGAAACCTGTACGAAACCGCCCGATTGCGAGGCCGTGGTAAGGAGCCCCGACCCCGGTGTGCCGGTTACGGTGCGCGTCGCGGGAATGCTCGCAGTCGTGAACCCGCCGATGATCGTGCCCTTGCTCTCGGTC
>JBDUCE010000249.1:0-4596 GCA_040003635.1 Betaproteobacteria bacterium | reverse complement strand
CGAACGAGATCGCCACCGCGGCCGAGTCGTCCCGGCCCGAACGAGATCGCCACCGTGGCCGAGTCGTCCTGGTCAGGACGAGATCGCCACCGCGGTCAGGTCGTGCTCCTGGGCGCCGGTCACATGCACGCGCGCAAAACTGCCGATGGCAAGATGGCGCGCATTGGCTATATGCACCGTGCCATCGATTTCCGGCGCGTCGGCAGCCCCGCGCGCCTGCGCTGACCCGTCCTCGCCATGACCGTCGATCAGGACGGTCAACGTGTCCCCGATGCGCCGCGCCAGGCGTGAGGCGCTGATACGCGCTTGCACGGCCATGAATCGGGCGCGCCGTTCTTCCTTGACGGCCTCGGGCAGCGGATCGGGGAGCGCGTTGGCGCTGGCTCCCTCCACCGGCGAGTAGGCAAAACAGCCGACGCGGTCGAGCTGCGCCGTTTCGAGAAACGCCAGCAATTCGTCGAACTCGCGCTCCGTCTCGCCGGGGAAGCCGACGATGAAGGTGCTGCGGATGACGAGATCGGGCCGCGCGGCGCGCCATGCTTCGATCCGGCGCAGCGTGCCCTCGGCATTGGCCGGGCGTTTCATGAGCTTCAGTATCCGCGGGCTCGCGTGCTGGAACGGCACGTCGAGATAGGGCAGCAGCCCGCCGTCCGCAGGGGTGCGCGTCATCAGCGCGATCACGTCATCGACATGCGGATAGGGATAGACGTAATGCAGGCGCACCCACGCGCCGTGCTCGCGTGCCAGTTTGCCGAGCGCCGCGGCGAGGTCGTGCATGCGGGTCTTGACCGGGCGGCCGTCCCAGAACCCCATCCGATAGCGGACGTCCACGCCATACGCGCTCGTATCCTGCGACACCACCAGGAGCTCTTTCACTCCGGCGCGAAGCAGCCGTTGCGCCTCCGCCAGCACCTCGCCTACCGGTCGCGAGACGAGATCGCCGCGCATCGAGGGAATGATGCAGAAGCTGCAGCGGTGATTGCAGCCTTCGCTGATCTTGAGATAGGCGTAGTGAGGGGGCGTGAGCTTGATCCCCTGGGGCGGCACGAGATCGGTAAACGGATCGTGGGGCCTGGGCAACTCGGCGTGCACGGCCGCCAGCACCTCGGCCGTGGCGTGCGGGCCGGTGACGGCGAGCACATGCGGATGCGCGCCGCGCACGAAGTCACCGCCTTCCTTGGCGCCCAGGCAGCCCGTGACGATCACCTTGCCGTTTTCGGCCAGCGCTTCACCGATCGCGTCGAGCGACTCCTCGACCGCGGCGTCGATGAAGCCGCAGGTATTGACCACGACGAGATCGGCGCCGTCGTAGCTCGGGCTGATCAGGTAGCCTTCAGCGCGCAGCTGGGTCAGGATCTGCTCGGAGTCGACCAGCGCCTTGGGGCACCCCAGGGAGACAAAGCCGATGCGCGGAGGAGGCGCCGGCGGCTGCCGGCGCTTGACAGGCGCGGGGCCGATGGACAGCTTCGGCATCAACGCTTCTTTTCATCCTCGCCGACGGGCGGGGTGAAGGCGGGGAACGGAAACGCCGTGAATATGCCGCGGGTCTGGTCCTGCATGCGTTGTTGCATGTCCATGAAGAGCTTGGCGCTCTGCTCGAGGTAGTTGCCGAGCATGCCCTGCATCGCCGGCGCTTGCATCTGCATGAACTGCTTCCAGAGATCAGGCGTGATCAGCATCTTGTCGCCATAGATCTGCTTGGTCTGATCCTGCAGCTTTTTCTGGATGCCCATGAACGCCTTGACGTTCTGCTCGATGTAGCTGCCCATGATCGTCTGCTGCGCCGTCCCGTAGAAGCGGATCATCTGCGCGAGCATTTCGGACGAGAACATGGGCAAGCCGCCGGCTTCCTCCTCCAGAATGATCTGGAGCAGGATAGTCCGGCTCAAGTCATCGCCCGTCTTGGCGTCGATGACCTGGAATTCGATGTTCTCGAGCACCATGGCCTTGACGTCAGCCAGGGTGATGTAACCGCTGTTGGCGGTATCGTACAAACGCCGATTGGGGTACTTCTTGATGATCCTGGGGGTATCGCTCATGGCCGGCTCCGTAGGGCAGGTGACAATTATAAACCGCTGATTTTCCGAGGGTTTAGTTTTTTGGTGCGGCGCGATAAAATAATATGGTGCGGTGCACAAAAAACGCTTGACCTACCTTCGGCACCCCCGTAGAATGCATTTGTGCGGTGCAGCAAAACCTGATCGAGGCCGGTGGTAAAGGCTGGCGGGCCGGCGGCACCCAACCATGTCCGATCGCCGAGCGATCGCTAATCATCAGAGGGAATGCCATGTACAACACTCCGGAACAATTCGCTGAAATGAACAAAGCCAACATCGAGCAAGCCACGAAGCTGGCCGCCGTTGCCCTGCAAAACGCCGAAAAGCTCTTCCAGGCCAACGTCGAAGCCGCCAAGTTCGTGCTCGCCCAAGGCGTCGAAAGCGCCTCGGCCGTCGCCGGCATCAAGGACGTCCAGGAGCTGGTGGCCGTTCGCACCCGCTACGCCGAAACGGGCGTCCAGGGCGCGCTTGGCTATTCGCGCAACCTGTATGAGATCGTCTCGCAGACCCAGGCGCAATACACGGCACTTGCCGAGGAAGCGTTCGCCGCTTATACCAAGGGCCTCGCATCGTGGGTGGACAAGGCCGGTGCCAACGCGCCTGCCGGATCGGATGTCGCCGTCAACGTGTTCAAGTCGACCGTTGCCGCCACGACTGCCGCGTTCGACCAGTTCCAAAAGGCGACCAAGCAAGTGGTCAGCCTGGCCGATGCGAGCATGCGTGCCGCCGCCGCCAATGCTTCGAAGGTGAGCGCCAACGGCAAGGGCCGCAAGGCTGCGTAAGCAACACGGGTTGGGCGCGACTTGCGCGCAACCGCGGGTCACCCGGTCTCCAGGAAGAGGCTGGGCTGACTTCAGAATTTGAACATAGCTACTTTCTGTATCTTTTTCCTCCTCCTAAAAGATACAGCCTCAAGCCCCGCTCGCAAGAGTGGGGCTTTTTTTGGTTATTCGTCATTCGAGCTTGCCGACCTTGCGCACGGCCTCGCCGAGTTTTTTTGCGTCGGTCTCCCAGAACGCCTGCATCTCGGGCGCATCGAGGTATTGCACCGGCGTCTGAACCGAACCGAGTGACGCGATGAACGCGGGATCGCTGGCGGCGGCGCGCGCGGCTTCCCGCAGTCTCGCGACGATCGGCTCCGGAGTACCGGCGGGTGCGAACACGGCGGCCCACTGGAAAAACACGGCGTCGAACCCGGATTCCTGCAAGGTAGGCACCTCGGGCAGCGAGACAAGGCGCTTGTCGCCCCACGACGCGAGCACCCGCAGCTTGCCCGCCTTCACGTGCGGTATCACCGTCGACGGTCCGGACGCGACCGCATCGATGTTGCCGCCCAAAAGCGATACCACGGCCGGACCGGCGCCGGTGTAGGGGACGTGCAACAACTTGATGCCCGCACTTTGGGCAAACATTTCCATGGGCATGTGCATCGTGCCGTAGTTGCCGGATGACCCGAAGCTGATGATCCCCGGCCGCTTCTTTGCATCCGCGACCAGTTCCTGCACCGTTTTCCACGGGCTGTCCGCCCGTACCGCGAGCACCGTCGGATCGGCGGTGAGCCGCGCGATCGGCACGAACTGGTTCAACTGGAACATCGACGCCCGGCCGGTCACCTTGTCGGCTTCGGGCAGGATCGAGATCGAGGAGAGCGCCATCATGATCGTGTAGCCGTCGGGCTTGGCCTTGGCGACGTAGCCCATGCCGATGCCGCCACCCGCACCGGCCTTGTTTTCGATGATGACCGGCTGCTTCAGCACGCGGCCCATCGCATCGGCAGCGGGACGCGCCACGATGTCCGCCACGCCGCCGGGCGGGAACGGCACGATCATGGTGATGGGTCTCCCCGGGTACGCGTCCTGCGCAAGAGCGGGCGCGCACAGCAGGGCGCAGAGAGCGATGAGTCCGCCCCCGGCAAAGCATTTCCATCCGATTGATCGCAAGCCATTCCTCCTCAGACAATGCATCGGGCGCTCAGCGGTCCCTTGACAGTATTTTGGGACGCCAGCCTGCAACGAATTCAAAAAACGACGGCGGCCGTGCCTGGACACACAGCCGCCCTGGATTAGCGCGGGAAACGAGCGCCGTCAGAACATGTGCTGACCGCCATTGATCGCAATGTTGGCGCCGGTCAGGAAGGCGGCCTCTTCGCTCGCGAGATAGGCGACGAGCCCCGCGACTTCCTCGGGCTTGCCCAGGCGGCCCATCGGGATCTGCGGAATGATCTTCGAATCGAGCACTTCCTGGGGGATGGCCATGACCATCTTGGTGCCGATGTAGCCCGGCGAGATGGTGTTGACCGTGACACCTTTGCGCGCCACTTCCAGCGCCAGGGCCTTGGTGAACCCGTGCATGCCGGCCTTGGCTGCCGAATAGTTCGTCTGGCCGAACGCGCCCTTCTGGCCGTTGACCGAGGAGATGTTGATGATGCGCCCCCAGCCGCGGTCGATCATGCCGTCGGCCACCTGCTTGGTCATGTTGAAGCAACTGTCGAGATTGGTCTTCACCACCATGTCCCAGTTGATCCGGTCCATTTTCTTGA
>JBDUCE010000248.1:0-4601 GCA_040003635.1 Betaproteobacteria bacterium | reverse complement strand
GGAACCAGCGCATCGCCGGGCATGCTGTTCAAATGCCATTCGATCTGCAGCCGATCGCCCAGCCGCAACTGCTCGAGATGCAGATACTGCCGGCATAGCTCGACCTCGTTGGCAAGGGGGCCCAGGTCGCGGTTGTCGCGCATCAACACCCGGAAAAGATCGGCCAGGTCTTCGAGCGCTTCCTCTGCCCGCTTGGGATCCGGGCGCATGAGCGACAGCACGGCATTGATGCTGTTGAACAGGAAATGCGGGCGGATGCGCGCCTGCAGCGCCTGCAACCGAGCCTCGGTGATCGCGGGCGAGAGCGCTTTCGCGCGCAGGTGGAAGTAGCCGAGCAGTACGCAGCAAAGGAGCATCGCAAGCACGACATGGCGCAGCAGGCCGACGGTGGGGAGCGGCGCGAGGCGTCCGAACAGCATGTCGATTGCAACACCCACCAGAAGGGTGAGGCCGACCACCGTGCCGGCGCCGGTGACGTAAGGCGCCCGGGCGAGCAGTGGAGACAACGCGTAGAACAGCAGGATCTCGCTCAGGAGATACGGCTCGACATAGGCAAGCGCGTCGAACCAGGCGGCAGGCCACAGCTCCCAGCGCGGCTCCATGACGAGCACGCCGATGGCGGCGATCGTGTTTACCGCGAGGAGGATCCGCAACACCGTCCCGAGATTGCGGAAATCCGGCAGCCTGGGCGCTTCGTGGTTTTGTCTTATAATCGGTTGCATCAGGACGGCTCGTCGCAAGCTTCGTGCCGGTGGGCAATTCGACGAGAACCCGTGGCCTGCGAACGAGCCATTGTCGGCACCGGGGGAAGCAGCAGGCAAGCGGTGCAGCACCGATCAGGGCCAAGGCGCCCGTCAATGTCTCATCTGCGTCGCTTTTCAACGTTTTTCGACCGCTCCGGCTCGATTTCCAGGCATCCCTGCGCCCCATGGCCGAACCCGAATCGCCTCCCGTGAACCCACCTGGCGGAGGCTGGTCGGGACGTTTCGGCGAGCCGGTAAGCGAGCGGGTGCGGCGCTACACTGCATCGGTGGACTTCGACCGCCGGCTTGCCGGTGTCGACATCACGGCGTCCCTCGCGCACGCCCGCATGCTCGCAGCCACCGGCGTGATTTCGGCCACCGATCTTGCCGATATCGAGCGCGGAATGACCCAGATTCAAGGCGAGATCGGGCGCGGCGAGTTTGCCTGGAGCCGGGCACTCGAAGACGTCCACTTCAATATCGAACACCGGCTGACTGCGCTCGTCGGTGACGCCGGGAAGCGCCTGCATACCGCGCGTTCGCGCAACGACCAGGTCGCCACCGACCTGCGGTTATGGTTACGTGGCGCCATCGACGCCCTTGCTGCACGGCTGTCGGCGCTGCGCCTGGCGCTTCTCGATCTCGCCGAGCCGCATGCCGCGACGATCATGCCCGGCTTCACGCACCTGCAAGTCGCCCAGCCCGTGACCTTCGGCCACCATTTGCTCGCCTACGAGGCAATGTTCGCGCGCGATGCGGAGCGCTTCGCCGATTGCCGCAAGCGGGTCAACCGGCTGCCACTCGGCAGCGCCGCACTCGCCGGCACGAGCTTTCCCATCGATCGCGAGTCGGTGGCGCGCGAGCTCGGGTTCGACGGGTTATGCGGCAACTCGCTCGATGCTGTTTCCGACCGCGACTTTGCCATCGAATTCACCGCGGCGGCGGCGATCGTGATGGTGCATCTGTCGCGCCTTGCCGAAGAGCTCGTGCTGTGGATGAGCCCGCGCTTCGGGTTCATCGCGCTCGCCGATCGGTTTTGCACCGGCTCGTCGATCATGCCGCAGAAAAAGAATCCGGATGTGCCGGAGCTCGTGCGCGGCAAGACTGGACGCACGGTCGGCAGCCTCGTCAGCTTGCTGATGCTCATGAAGGGCCAACCGCTCAGCTACAACAAGGACAACCAGGAAGACAAGGAGCCGCTGTTCGACACCGTGGACACCCTCGATGACACGCTCGCCATCATGGCCGACCTGATGGCCACCGGCGTCACCGTGAATGCCGAGCGCATGCGCGCGGCCGCGCTCGAAGGCTTCGCCACCGCGACCGATCTCGCCGACTATCTCGTGAGGAAAGGCGTGCCGTTTCGCGATGCCCACGAAGCCGTGGCGCGCGCCGTGCGCGAAGCCGAAGCCAGGGGCATCGATCTCGCCTCCTTGCCGGTGCCGGATTTGCGCAGGTTCGCGCCGCAAATCGGTGACGACGTCCATGCGGTGCTGACCCTGGAAGGATCGATCGCCAGCCGCGATCATCCGGGCGGCACGGCGCCGGTGCGCGTGCGGGCAGCCATTGCTGCGGGCCGGGCAGCGCTACAGGCAAGATGATCGCGCCAGTGCTGTGATCGATGCGCTCGCCGCGAGTGCAACCCTCAAAACGAATCGACAGGAGCGTCGTGGATAAGAAACCGGTGGCCTTTCTCGGCCTTGGCGTCATGGGTTACCCGATGGCGGGCCATCTCGCCAGCGCCGGTCATCCGGTGACGGTCTACAACCGCACCCAGGCCAAGGCTAGCCGGTGGGTGGCGCAACACGGCGGGCGTAGTGCACCCACTGCCGCGGCCGCCGTGGAGGGTGCCGAGCTCGTGATGATGTGCGTGGGCAACGATGCCGACGTGCGCGCCGTGGCGTGCGGTGCGCACGGTGCCCTCGCCGGAATGCGCGCGGGCGCCATCCTGGTCGATCACACCACGGCCTCGGCGCAGGTCGCGCGCGAGATCGAGGCCGCCGCACGCGCGAAATCGGTGGGTTTCCTCGATGCCCCCGTTTCCGGCGGCCAGGCCGGCGCTGAAAACGGCAAGCTCACCATCATGGTGGGCGGCCTGCCCGCACTATTCGAGCGCGCCGAACCGACTCTTGCGCATTATGCCCGTGCGGTCACGCTGATGGGACCGTGCGGCAACGGTCAACTTACCAAGATGGTGAACCAGATCTGCATCGCGGGGATGGTGCAGGCCCTGTCGGAGGGCATCAGCTTCGCGGAGCGCGCGGGACTCGATGTCAGCCTGGTGCTCGACGTGATCAGCAAAGGTGCGGCGCAATCCTGGCAGATGGAAAACCGCGGCAAGACCATGGCGGCTGACAAGTTCGACTTCGGCTTTGCGGTCGACTGGATGCGCAAGGACCTGGACATTTGCCTCGCCGAATCGCGTTCGAACGGCGCGGCGCTGCCGGTCACCGCGGTGGTCGATCAATTCTACGCACGAGTGCAGGCGGCCGGCGGCGGGCACTGGGATACGTCGAGCCTTATCCGGCTGCTGCGCCAGCCGAGGTAGTCGCCGATTGCCGATGGCGGCCGCGGCCATCGCATGAACGTGCGGGTCCTGTTCACGCGCCGGGTACGGGCAGCGCGTCGCCGTCGACGATTACGACTTCGTGCGTGATCTCGGCGGTCTTGGCCAGCATGATCGTGGCCGAGCAGTATTTTTCCTTCGACAGCTTCACGGCGCGCTGCACCTGGTGATGATCGAGTCCGCGGCCGGCGATTGCATAGCGGAGATGGATGTGGGTGAACACCTTGGGATCGGTGCCGGCGCGCCTGGCTTCGGCCTCGACCACGCAGTCGGCCACCGGCTGCCGCCCCTTGCGCAGGATCACGATTACGTCGAACGCGGTGCACGCCGCCGCGCCGGCCAGCACGAGCTCCATCGGCCGGATACCCAGGTTTCGCCCCCCCTGCTCCGGGGCTCCATCGACCATCACGCTATGCCCGCTGCCGGTCTCGGCTACGAAGCTCACGCCTTCCACCCATTTGATCCTGGTTTTCATTGCTTGCCGGCTTTCATGATTGGCGTTGGAGGTCGATTGCCACGGCGGCGGGAGTCGAAAGGGGTGGCCGGCCATCCGGGGCCGCGCACCGCTCGTTTGCTCCTGCCGCCGCAGACTTGCATTGTGCAGCGCAATATGAGAATCTGGGAATGCCTGCGGGGCGCGGAGCAAGTCCTCCTTCTCCCCTTCGCAGGTCATTCCTCCCTTCCTCCTCCTAGGGTGGAATCTTCAAGCGCGGCCCGCGTGGCCGCGCTCTTTTTATCGTAAACAGCGCTTGGACGGTGTCCGGCAACGATAAATTTTGCTGCGTCGCAATGCCGATCCCCTCGAGACGCCGCTGACGGCCCGGCACGGAAAGCTGGGGAGGTCTGCCGGGAAGCGTCCGGCGCTGGCCAGCCTGACCTTTCATTGACACTGAAGGCAGTAACGTACTATTATCCAAGACTTTGTTTGATTTATTCGCATCGCTTTAGCCAAATTCCCGGAACACTCATGACGACCTTTTCCGCCAAGCCCCAGGACATCCAGCACGACTGGTTCGTGGTCGACGCCACGGACAAGGTGCTGGGCCGGCTGGCGAGCCAGATCGCGCTGCGCCTGCGGGGCAAGCACAAGGCGATCTATACGCCCCATATGGACACCGGCGACTTCATCGTCGTCACCCACGTCGAGAAGATTCGCGTTACCGGCAACAAAGCCGAAGACAAGCTCTACCATCGGCATAGCGGTTATCCCGGTGGCATCAGCACCACGAATTTCGCACAGATGCAGGCGCGATTTCCCGGCCGCGCGCTGGAAAAGGCGGTCAAGGGCATGT
>JBDUCE010000247.1:0-4612 GCA_040003635.1 Betaproteobacteria bacterium | reverse complement strand
GCATGCGCGCCGGCAAAGCGATTCCGTACAAGCATCTCGTCGACGAAGCGGTGCGGCTGTCTGTCCATCCGCCGGCACGGGTCATCATCGTCGATCGCGGCCTCGATCCCGGCATGCGAATGGTGCCGGGGCGCGATGTCGATTACGCCACGCTGCGCGCGAAGCACCTCGATGCCGCGGTGCCGTGCGCGTGGCTCGAATCCTCGGAGCCCTCGTACATTCTGTATACGTCGGGAACCACCGGCAATCCGAAGGGCGTGCAACGCGACACCGGCGGCCATGCGGTCGCGCTGGCGTCGTCGATGCGACGCATCTTTTGCGTGGCACCCGGCGAGACGATGTTCACCACCAGCGATGTCGGCTGGGTAGTGGGTCACTCGTACATCGTTTACGGGCCGCTCCTCAACGGCTCGACCACCATCCTGTACGAAGGCTTGCCGACGCGCCCCGATCCCGGCATCTGGTGGCAAATCGTCGAGCAGCATCGGGTCAAGACGATGTTCAGCTCGCCCACCGCCATTCGGGTGCTGAAAAAACAGGACCCGGCGTTCATGAAGGCGCACGACGTATCGAGCCTGCGTTATCTTTTTCTGGCCGGGGAGCCGCTGGACGAGCCGACCGCACGCTGGGTGGCCGATGCACTGGGGGTCGCCATCATCGATAACTACTGGCAGACCGAGAGCGGCTGGCCGATCCTTTCGGCGCAGCTTGGCGTGGAAGAAACCCCGCGCAAGTTCGGCAGCCCTTCCTTTGCCGTGTACGGATACGACGTCAAGCTGCTGCACGAGGCTACGGGCGCCGAGGTCGCCGCGGGCGAGAAAGGCGTGCTCACGCTGGTGCCGCCGCTGCCGCCGGGATGCATGACCACGGTCTGGGGCGACGACGAGCGCTTCGTGAAAACCTATTTCTCGACGTTTGCCCATGCGCTCGTCTATTCCACGTTCGACTGGGCAACGCGCGATGCCGACGGCTACTACTTCGTGCTGGGGCGCACCGACGACGTGATCAACGTCGCCGGCCATCGCCTGGGCACCCGCGAGATCGAGGAAGCGGTGCAGGCGCACGCGGGCGTGGCCGAGGTCGCGGTCGTCGGCGTGGCCGATGCGATCAAGGGACAGGTGCCGGTGGCCTTTGCAGTGGTGAAGGATGCCTCGCAGGTCGCGACGCCTGAAGGAATCGCCGCCATGCGCCGCGAAATCATGGCCACGGTGGACCGCGAGCTGGGTGCGATCGCCCGCCCGGGCGCCGTCCATTTCGTGACCATGTTGCCCAAGACGCGCTCCGGAAAGCTCCTGCGCCGGTCGATCCAGGCCCTCGCCGAGGGCCGTGATCCGGGCGATCTCACCACCATCGAGGATCCCAGCGCACTGGAGCAGATTCGCGCTGCGCTCGCCGTCGATTGAGGCGCTGCCGGCAACCATCCGGGACGGTTGGCAGTCGCTAGCTATGCGCCGCGCGCGGCCGGCTGCCGCCTTTTGATTGCGCTCGCGCCGGGCGCCATGGACAGGCGATAATGACGGGTTGGATTGATCGCCTTTCGCGTTTTCAGGGTTGCCGTGTCATCCTCTACCGCCGCTGACTCATCATCTTCCGGTGTCGCTCCGGCGTTGCCCGATGCGCAGTTCCCCGGAGCGGGATTGGCAAGCGGGCCGACGGTGGCATCCTCGGCGGCGCCACCGCATGCGCCCTTGACGATCGTCACCCGTGGAGCCGCCATCGATAGCACGCACTACGGATCGGTGGCGGTGGTCGACCGCGACGGTCGAGTGTTGTACAGCGCAGGCGATCCCTGGATGCTGACCATGACGCGCAGCGCGCTCAAGCCATTCCAGGCGGTGCCGCTGGTGGCCGAAGGCGGCCTCGAGCGCTTCGGCTTTTCCGCGCCCGAGGCGGCGCTTCTTTGCGCGAGTCATTCGGGCGAGCCACGGCACGTCGCGGCGGTGGCCGACATGCTGCAACGCGCCGGAAACGCACCCTCGGATCTGCAATGCGGTAGCCACGCCCCGGGCTTCTATGACGTGAAAGGGGAATTGCCGCCGCCACCGCCATATTCGCCGCTGGCGCACAATTGCTCGGGCAAGCACAGCGGCATGCTCGCCTGGTGCGTCGCATGCAACGTGCGCAAGGACACCTATCTTGCGTTCGACCATCCGCTGCAGCGCGCGATCCGCGGCGCCGTCGCCCACTTCACGGCAACGCCGGAAACGGCCCTGGTCGCCGGGATCGACGGCTGCTCGGCGCCGAACTACGCGGTACCGCTGGCGCGCCTGGCGCTCGCCTTCACGCGCCTGGCGTCCGACGAGCCCGATCGGCATTATGGGTCGGCGGCAAGCCGTCTCGGCAGGGCAATGACAGCGCATCCGGAGATGGTTTCGGGCGAGGGGCGCAGCGACCTCGCCCTCATGGTGGCCGGCCGCGGCGACTGGGTATCCAAGATCGGTGCCGAAGGGGTGCAGGCAATCGGTGTGCGCGGCGCGGGTATCGGGATAGCGCTGAAGGTTGCGGATGGCAACAAGCGGGGGCTGCTGCCGGCGACGGTGGCCGTGCTCGACCAGCTCGGGTTGCTCGATCCCGACCAGCGGGCGGCGCTGGCGCCGTGGCGGGAGCCGGTCGTGCGCAACTACCGGGGCACCCCGACCGGGCACGTGCGGGCGGTGGTCGCCCTCGAAAAAACGGACTTCTCCGTGCGTGATCGATTCCCGTCTGCCGCGCCGGGGAATGGATGAACTTCTTACACATCGACGGGTCTGTCACACCAAGCGTACGCCGCAGGAGTCCTTGTCGCTTCGGGGTGGGCGATCAGGGCTTCGCTATACTGCCGGCCCGCACCTGCCGTTCGGCAGGCATAAGAACGAAATGACTCAGGGACAACCCGTCGATGGGTGATCGAGAAGTCGATCAGCAGCTCGTCGAGCGTGCGCAAAGGGGTGACAAGCGCGCCTACGAATTGCTGGTCTTGAAGTATCAGCGCAAGCTGGGGCGGCTGTTGTCGCGGCTGGTGCGCGACCCGGCCGAGGTCGAGGATGTGACGCAGGAAGCCTTCATCAAGGCGTACCGTGCGTTGCCTTCGTTCCGCGGCGACAGCGCCTTTTATACATGGTTGTACCGAATCGCGATCAACACCGCGAAGAACTATCTTGTCGCGCTGGGGCGGCGGGCACCGACGTCGACCGGCTTCGATCACGAGGAGGCGGAGAATTTCGAGGACGCCGAGCAGTTGCGCGACTCCAATACGCCGGAGAGTGAGTTGCTCGGCAAGCAGATTGCGACCACTGTCAACAAGGCCATGGACGCGCTGCCCGACGATTTGCGGACCGCGATCACGCTGCGCGAGATCGAGGGCCTGAGCTACGAAGAGATTGCCAACGTGATGAATTGTCCCATTGGCACGGTCCGCTCCCGGATTTTCCGGGCGCGGGAAGCGATTGCAACGGAACTGCGGCCGCTGCTGGGCACCGACAAGGATCGAAGATGGTAATGCGCGAGGAAATTTCACGGCTGGTCGACGGCGACCTTCCCGAGGATCATCTGGCTGCCGCCTGCTCGGAGTTGAAACAGGGCGAAGGGATGGCTACCTGGATGTGCTATCACGTGATCGGCGAAACGCTGCGCGGAACCGCCGGCGCCGCCCCGCGGCTGTCCGAAAAGTTTGCCGCGCGTCTCGCCGCCGAGCCCGTGGTCGTGGCACCGCGGGCCCGCGTGCATCGACCGCTGACCTATGCGTGGGCTGCGGCAGCGACCATCGCCGCGGTTGCCGTCACCGGCTGGGCAGCCTTCAGCGTGATCGACACCGCGCCGGCCGCCACCGCCGTGGCCAAGGCCCGCGAGACGACGGCCGTGCGCGCGGCCCTGGGGCGCCCGGCAACGGTGCCGCAGGATTATCTGCTTGCCCACCAGGAATTTTCACCCAGCTCGCAGATCCAGGGCCCTGGTCCCAGCATTCGCGCGATGGCCACACCCGCTTTCGATGCGCGCCCGTAAGCGTCCGTGGGTGATCAGCGGGAAGGGTCGGCCGGCATGATTGCAACTGTTGTCCTGGCCGCGATCGGGCCGCGGCGGCGCCGCGCTGCACGACCCGCTGCCGCACTGGCGCTGGCCGTGATGAGCATGGCAATGGCCCAGGCCGCGCTGGCGCAGGATGCCGCCGCATGGCTCAACCGGGCGGCGTCGGCCGCGCGATCCCTTAATTATTCGGGCACCATCATGTACCAGCATGGCGGACGCGTCGAAACATCGCGCCTGGTGCATTTCAACGATGGCCTCGGCGAGCTCGAGAAACTCGTGAGCCTCGATGGTCCTGCGCGGGAAGTCATTCGCGGCAAGGCCGAGGTGCGTTTCTATTATCCCGATGCCAAGCTGGTGCGCATCGAGCCGCGCACGTTTCGCAATGCCTTTCCCTCGCTGTCAACCGAGCAGCAGCGCTCCCTCCTCGATTATTACGAGTTCAAGAAGGGCGAGAGCGCGCGGGTTGCCGGCATGGATGCGCAGGCCTACATCTTCGAGCCGCGCGACGGCCTGCGCTACGGCCACAAGTTCTGGGCCGACGCCGCCACCGGGTTGCTGCTCAAGGCGCGGGTGCTGAACGAAGCCAACGATGTGGTCGAGCAGCTTG
>JBDUCE010000246.1:0-4614 GCA_040003635.1 Betaproteobacteria bacterium | reverse complement strand
CGGTTACGTTCGCAACGGGTGACGGCCGCCTGAACAATCTTTTCTTCCCCCCGGTCCGCCATTCCCGCGGACGCGAGAATCCATTTTACCGAGCTCCCGTCGAACGATCGAAACGACTACTGAAACTTGAGCCCTTGCACCCGTACCAACCCGTCGGGTACCGCGCGCAACCCCGACAATTTGGAGGTGTATGCCCAGATCCAGTGGCGGTGGTAGAGATACACGATCGGACGATCTTTCAGCACGATCGCCGCAACCTGCTCGTACTCCTTCTTGCGCTCCGCGAGCTCGCGCGCGGTGCGCGACTTGTTCAGGAGGTCGTCGACTTCCGGCTTGCAATAGCCCGCGTAGTTCAACGGTTGCTTGCACGCATCGAAGCTGTAGATGTTGCCATCGGGATCCGCACGACCGCTCCAGGCGAGCACGTACGCCTCGAACTGCCCTTTGTCCGCCATGTCGAGCGAGGTGGCGAATTCGGTGGATTGAATCTTTATGTCGAAGCCTGCCTCCTTGACCATCGCCTGTACCACCTGCGCGATCTTCTGCGCGTCGGCGGTGGTGGGTGCCACCAAAGTAAAACTCGGATTGGGCACCCCCGCTTCCTTCAGCAGCGCCTTGGCGCGCGCGACGTCGCGCTTGGGCATCGGCACATTTTTGGCATAGAACGGATTGTCCGGCGCTACCCACTGATTGCCGGGCTGCGCCTCGCCGTCCATGACCACCTGCACGATGCCGTCACGATCGAGCGCCAGCTCGAACGCCTCGCGCACCTTGGCGTCCTTGCCGAGCGGATTCTTCTGCGCCAGGTCGCTCTTGCCGACATTGATGGTAATGCCCTGGTAGCCGATTTCAGTGATCTTGGCGATCTTGAAGCGGCTGTCGCTCTTCAATGTCGGCACGTCGGACGATTGCATCCGCTCGATGAAGTCGAGCTGCCCCGAGCGCAGGTTGGCAAGACGCACCGTCGGATCGACAATCGGCAAATAGGTGATCTTGTCGATGAAGATGTTGGCCTTGTTCCAGTAGTTCGGATAACGCTCGAGCACGATGCGATCCTGCGCGACCCTTTCGACAAAGCGAAACGGCCCCGAGCACACCGGCTTGGCACCGAACTTGTCCCCGGCGGCCTGCGCCGCCTTGGGCGAAACCATCATCCCGGCGCGATCGGCAAGGGCTGCCAGGAGTGGGGAGAACGGCGCCGACAGATTGAGCCGCACCGTTTGCTCGTCGACGACATCCACCGTGGTGACGGGCGCCAATTCGCCGCGCCGGTTGGAGCCCGCCATCGTCTTGTGCCGCTCGATGTTGTACTTGACCGACGCGGCGTCGAACTTTTCGCCGTCGTGATAGGTAACGCCCTGCCTCAGCTTGAGGGTCAGCGCCTTGTTGTCCGCCGACCACTCGTAGGAGGTCGCGAGCTGGGGCACGATGGCGAGCTTCTCGTCGATATCGAAGAGCTTGTCGCACAGCGCCGAGAACACGATCCGGCCGACGAACGTTCGCGCCAGCGTGGGGTCGAGCACGTCCGGATCCTCGGCCAGCCCGAAACGCAATGTCTGTGCAGTCGCGACGGATGCGGCAAGCCCTGCCAACACGGCCACCGCAGTGCGGGTGAAGATGACCAAACGCATGAACACCTCCCGGAATTGAGTCAACGATCGCGCAAACCCCTGCGATGGTAACGCCAATTGACGGATTGTGGAGTAATCGGGCGGTCCGCAATCAAGCGCTGCGCTGCCCGGCCTGGAAGGCAGCCTGCAGCCGCTCGAGGCGCTGATTGCGGTGTGGGGAATGGGTGTGGGCCACGGTTGCGCCGGATGCGATCTCCTTCCAGAAGTGACACGCCACCGCGTGCTCGTCCTCGGCGGTGAGCAGCGGCTCCTCCTGGGCGCACCGCTCCCGCGCATGCGGACAGCGGGTGCGGAAACGGCAGCCCGAGGGCGGGGCGATCGGATTGGGCACGTCGCCCTGCAGCACCATACGACGGCGATTGACCGTTGGATCGGGAACCGGGATCGAGGAAAGAAGCGCCTGGGTGTAAGGGTGGCGCGGTTGCGCGAACAAGCGGCGCTTGTCGGCATATTCAACGATCTTGCCGAGATACATCACGGCGATGCGCGTCGCGATGAACTTCACCACCGCGAGGTCATGGGCGATGAAAATGTAGGCCAGGCCGAAGCGCGCCTGCAGGTCGCGCAACAGGTTGATGACCTGCGCCTGAATCGACACGTCGAGCGCGGACACCGGCTCGTCGCACACCACCAGGCGCGGCTCGACCGCCAACGCGCGCGCGATGCCGATGCGCTGGCGCTGGCCGCCGGAAAATTCGTGGGGATAGCGTTGTGCGTGCTCGGGGGCGAGGCCGACCAGGCGCAGGAGCTCCGCTACCCGCGCTTTCTCGTTACCCACCGCCAGGCTATGCAGGCCCAGCGGCTCGGCCACCATCTGGCTCACCGTCATGCGCGGATTGAGCGAGGCAAACGGATCCTGGAAAATGATCTGCATCGCGCGGCGGTGCGCACGCATGGACGATTCGGGGAGCACCGAGAGATCTTCGCCCTCGAACCACACCTTGCCGGAGGTGGGTTCGATAAGACGCAACACCAGGCGCCCGGCCGTCGACTTGCCGCAGCCCGATTCGCCGACCAGGGCCAGCGTCTCCCCCACTTTCAACGCGAAGCTGATGTCATCGACGGCATGCACCACACCCGAGGCGCGCCCGAAGAATCCCGACCGCACCGGGAAATGCTTCACCAGCCGATCCACGAGTAGCAACGGGTGCGCGCCTGATGCTTGCGAAAGATCAGGTGTACTCATGCATCACCCAGCACGCTCTTTTCCAGTGGCGCACGCCAGCATGCCGCACGGTGGCCGCCGCGCACGTCGGCCAGCGGCGGGTCCTCCTGAGCGCATCGATCGATGGCGAACGGACAACGCGGATGAAAGCGGCAACCGGCGATCTGCACCATCGGGCTGGGCACCTGTCCCTCGATCGCGGCCAGCCGCTCCTGCTCGAGATGAAGTTGCGGAATCGAGCCCAGGAGGCCAATGGTATACGGGTGCTGCGGATCGGCGAACAGCCTGTCGACCGGCGCCTGCTCCACGATGCGTCCGGCGTACATGACGGCGACGTCATCCGCCACTTCGGCGATGACGCCGAGATCGTGGGTGATCAGGATGATCGCCGTACCGGTCTCTTCGCGCAGCGTGCGCATCAGATCCAGAATCTGCGCCTGGATCGTGACGTCGAGTGCGGTGGTGGGCTCATCGGCAATCAGGAGCTTCGGGCCGCACGCCAGCGCCATCGCGATCATCACCCGCTGCCGCATGCCGCCGGACAACCGGTGCGGGAAATCGTCGTAGCGCTGCTCAGGCGATGGAATGCGCACCCGCCGCAGCATTTCCACCGCCTGGGCCCGCGCTTCGGCCTGGCCGCAACGCCGATGACGCAGCAGCACCTCGGCAATCTGCTCGCCCACGGCAAACGCCGGATTGAGCGAGGTCATCGGCTCCTGGAAGATCATCGAGATCCGATTGCCGCGCAGCTCGCGCATCCCTGCCGCATCGAGTTGCAGCAGGTCCACACCATCGAACAGGACTTGGCCGCCGGCAATCCGGCCGGGGGGCTGCGGCACGAGGCCCATGATCGAGAGCGCGGTGACACTCTTGCCGCAACCGGACTCGCCGACGATGCCGAGCGTGCGCCCTGGCTCCAGCATGAAGCTCACGGCGTCTACCGCGGTGAATTCGCCGCCTTCGACCGCAAACGTGGTGCGAAGCCCGCGAACTTCGAGCAGCGGGCTCACTTGCCCGGTGCTCCTTCGGCGCGCGCCGCCTGGAAGCGCGCCACCTCGAGCTCGATCTGCGCACGATCGGTAATGCCGACGGGACGCGCGCGCGAGGGGAGGCAGGAAAGGAACGGCTGGAAGCGCTCGAGACTTTTGTCGTAGAGCCGGCGAAGCTCGCGCAACGGCTCTTCGCTGTCGTCGACGCGCAAGTCGAGCGCAGGGTAATCCTCGACGGTGCAGATGCGAAGCGCCGCCGCCTGCTTGCCGCGTTTGTCGCCGCCGGCCTCCTCGCCCGCCTCGAGTGCCGCCAGCAGCCGCTCGGGCAGGGACCGTGCACGATTCGCGCAGTAGGCGGACGCGGTTGCGGCGATGACGCCGGCTCCGGCCAGCATATTGCCGGCCACCGAATAGTCGGCACCCGAGGTGTGGCCGCACCATTCGATGCATGCGGAGCCGGTATGAGCCGCAATACCGCCGCGCCTGTCGATCACGTGCAGTTGCCGATGGTCGCGGCCGGCATCCTCCTGCACCAGGCGCATCACGACCTCATCGGCGGGAACATCCTGTGCCAGCAGGTCGAGGCCGCGCGGACCGTAGAGCGGATTGACCAGCGCCTGCGTGCATAGCGCCCCGGCGAAGCTGCGCACGTGCGGGCACAACACGCCCACGCCAAAGAAACGGCTCGCAACCGCGACGCCGAAGGCGCCGCTGGCATCACGGACAATGATGGACCAGGTCATCGGAGGCTTGGGCGCGCGACGGCTGACAATAGGGATGCCAAGAGGGGATGCCAAGGGCGAGCGGCGGCGGATTGGAAGCGCCGGGA
>JBDUCE010000245.1:0-4637 GCA_040003635.1 Betaproteobacteria bacterium | reverse complement strand
GTTCGGGTAGCGCCAGAGTGCATGCTCAGATCAGGCTCGATTGCCGCTGAATCTCCGCATCGACCACGGTCAGTGCCGTCATGTTGACGATGCGGCGCACCGTTGCCGACGGCGTCAATATATGCGCCGGCTTGGCGACTCCCAGCAAAATCGGGCCCAGCGTGACGCCACCGCCTGACGCCACCTTGAGCAGATTGAAGGAGATGTTGGCGGCGTCGACCGTTGGCATGATCAGCAGGTTGGCGTCGCCCTTCATCCGTGCATTCGGGAACGCGGCGTTCCGCACTGTTTCCGACAAGGCCGCGTCGCCATGCATTTCACCCTCCACTTCGAGGTCGGGCGCCTGCGCATTGATGAGCGCCAGTGCGTAGCGCATCTTCCTTGCCTGCGGATGGTCGCTGCTGCCAAAGCTCGAGTGCGACAACAGCGCAACCTTGGGAGTGATGCCGAAGCGGCGGATTTCCTCGGCTGCGAGACACGCGATTTCGGCGATCTGCTCGGAGGTCGGATCGGCATTGACGTAGGTGTCGGCGATGAACACCGTGCGCGAAGGCAACAACACGGCGTTCATCGCGGCGTAGGTTTTCACCCCGCGGCGGCGACCGATCACCTGATCGATGAATCCAAGGTGCTGATGGTGTGCACCCAGGGTCCCGCATAACATTCCGTCGGCATCTCCCTTGTGGATCATCATCGCGCCGATGAGCGTGTGACTGCGGCGCATCTCCATCCTGGCGTATTCCTGCGAAATGCCCTTGCGCTCGGTGAGGCGGTAATACTCCTGCGAATAGTCGCGAAAGCGCGGATCGTTTTCCGGATTGATGACTTCGAAATCGGCGCCGGCCTTGAGCCGCAGCCCGAAGCGCTCGATGCGACTCTCCAGCACCGCCGGCCGGCCCACCAGGATGGGCTTGGCGAGTTGCTCGTCGACCACCACTTGCACGGCACGCAGCACGCGTTCGTCTTCGCCCTCCGCGTAAACGATGCGCCTGGGCGAATTCTTGGCCGCCGAAAAGATCGGCTTCATCAACAGGCCGGAGTGATAGACGAACTGCGTGAGTCGATCGCGGTAGGCGCGGAAATCCTCGATCGGGCGTGTCGCCACTCCGGATTCCATCGCGGCCTTGGCCACCGCCGGCGCGATAGTCACGATCAAGCGCGGATCGAATGGCTTCGGGATCAGGTATTCGGGGCCGAATCGGATGTCCTCGGTCCCGTAAGCTGCAGCGACGATGTCCGATTGCTCCGCCATCGCGAGGTCGGCCAGCGCGCGCACCGCTGCGATTTTCATCGGCTCGTTGATCATGGTGGCAGCGACGTCGAGTGCGCCGCGGAAAATGAACGGAAAAACGAGGACGTTGTTCACCTGATTCGGATAATCCGAGCGCCCGGTGGCGATGATCGCGTCGGGCCGCGCTTCCTTGGCGAGTGCCGGCATGATCTCGGGCTCCGGATTGGCGAGTGCCAGGATCAGCGGTTTCTTGCCCATCGTCGCCAACCATTCGGGCTTCAGCACCTTGGCGGCGGAGAGCCCGAGAAACACGTCCGCGCCCGGCAGAATGTCCGCCAGCGTGCGCGCCGATGTGGGCTTGGCGTAGCGCGCCTTGTTCTCGTCCATCAACTCCGTGCGGCCAGCGTACACCACGCCGATGATGTCAGTCACCCAGATATTGCCGATCGGAATGCCCAGGCTGACCAGCAGATCGAGGCACGCCAGCGCGGCGGCCCCCGCGCCCGAGCACACCAGCTTGACCTGTCCCAAATCCTTTCCCACTACCCGCAGGCCATTGAGAATCGCGGCTCCCACCACGATCGCGGTGCCGTGCTGATCGTCGTGGAACACGGGAATCTTCATCCGCTCGCGCAATTTGCGTTCGACGTAGAAGCATTCGGGCGCCTTGATGTCCTCCAGGTTGATGCCGCCGAAGGTCGGCTCGAGCGACGCGATGATGTCGACCAGCTTTTCGGGATCGCGCTCGTCGATCTCGATGTCGAAGCAGTCGATGCCGGCGAACTTCTTGAACAGCACCGCCTTGCCTTCCATCACCGGCTTGGCGCCGAGCGGCCCGATGGCGCCGAGGCCAAGCACGGCCGTGCCATTGGTGACCACGCCGATGAGGTTCCCGCGGGCGGTGAGATTGCGCGCCTCCGCCGGGTCGCGCACGATCTCGTCGCACGCGGCCGCGACGCCGGGCGAATACGCCAGCGCCAAATCGCGCTGGTTGACGAGCTGCTTGGTCGGCGTAACCGAAATCTTGCCCGGCGGCGACTGCCGATGATATTCGAGCGAGGCTTCGCGAATCTCTTTATCGGGCATGGCTTCCCCCGGCCGGCTGGGCCGATTCAATGATGATATCAAGGCTGGGCGCCAATGCCGGGGGCGGGTCGGGCTGCGGTGCAGGATTCGGGGGATTCAATGGATCGCCCCTGATGTGGCGAAAAACGGCTTCGCTATAATCGCCGCTTGTTTTTCATGTTTTTGGAGCAGCTTCAACGCAGCCGCCGCCGCGTTCCGACGGCGTCAAAAGACCATCCATGCTCGAAGCGCATAACCTCTCGGCGGAACGCGGTGCCACCCGGCTTTTCTCCGGCCTTTCGTTCAAGGTTGGCGCCGGCGAGGCACTGATGATTACCGGTGCCAACGGCACCGGAAAAACCACGCTGCTGCGCATGCTGGCCGGGTTGTCGACACCCGTGGCAGGTGAGATTCGATGGCGTGGCCAAACCGTCAAGCCCTTCGATCCGGTGTTGCGTAGCGCCATCGCCTTTGCCGGGCACCAGATCGCGTTGAAAGACGAATTGACCGCCGAAGAAAACCTTGCCGCGGCCGCGGGATTGTCAGGTGCGCCCGCCAGCCCCGACGCCGTTCGCAGCGCGCTGGATGCCGTATCGCTGTCGCGGCAGCGATCATTGCCCGCCCACGTGTTGTCGCAAGGTCAGCGCCGCCGGATCGGGCTGGCGCGGCTGACTCTGGTCCAGCGGGTCCTTTGGTTGCTGGATGAGCCGGTCACGGCGCTCGACGCGGCCGGCACCGCCCTTCTGGCCCGCCTCGTCGGCGAGCACCTGCAAGCGGGTGGTCTCGCCATCGCGGCGACGCACACGCCACTCGATCTGCCGCCGGCTCGCGTACATTCGCTGGCACTGGGATGAATACCGCGGCGCCGGTCCTGGCTCCGGCGCGCTTCGCCGATTCGACGCTGCCGGCCGGCGGCATTTTCGCTGCGGTGCGCTGGTCGCTCCTGCGCGATTTGAAAGTCGCGATGCGCTCGCGTTCCGAGCTCGGCGTGCAGCTCCTTTTTTACATCATCGTGGTGTCATTATTTCCGCTGGCGAGCAATCCGGAGCGCACGTTGCTTGCGGGGATCGGCCCGGGCGTCTTGTGGGTGGCTGCCCTGCTCGCCTCGCTCCTTTCGCTGCCGCGGCTATTCGCGGGTGATTTCGGCGATGGCACTTTGGAGCAGATCGCGCTCTCGCCCTATCCGCTCGAAGCCCTGGTCTCGGGTAAAATATTGGCGCATTGGCTGACCACCGGATTGCCGGTGACGTTGCTGGCCCCATTGCTCGGAATTCAGTACGCGATGGACGGCGAGTCGCTAGCGGTGTTGGCCGCGACGCTGCTGATGGGCACGCCGATCCTTTCGCTTCTCGGCGGGGTCGGCGCGGCGTTGACCTTGGGGTTGCGCTCGGGAGGCAGCCTCCTCGCCCTGCTCATCCTGCCTTTGTACGTACCGGTGCTGATCTTCGGGGCCGGTGCGGTCGAAGCCGTACGCGCCGGATTGGGCGCTGCGGCCAACCTTTCCCTGCTGGGTGCGGGCTTGCTGGTGGCGATTGTCGGCGCGCCGTTCGCCGCGGCCGCCGCCGTGCGCATTGCGCTCGACTAGAGCGTATGAGGTTACCGAGATGAGTGACAGAAGTGACAAAACTCCCGTCATTCCCGCGAAGGCGGGAATCCAGCGTCGTTCGACCAACGCCACTGGGTCCCCGCCTCCGCGGGGACGACGATGTTCCGCGTTCGCACGTCACGCATCTCGTAATGCTCTTCACCATTAGCCACCATGCCCGCAAGCAATAAGTACAAGCTTTCATCACCGGCCGCGTTCTACCCGGTGGCCGGGAGGATGATCCCGTGGTTCGGCGCTTCTGCAGCGCTGCTCGCGGCCATCGGTCTCTGGATCGGCTTGTGGCTCGCACCCACCGATTTTCAGCAAGGTGAGACGTACCGGATCATTTTCATCCACGTGCCGGCGGCGTGGATGTCGATGTTCATCTATCTCGTAATGGCGTTCTGGAGTGCGCTGGGGCTCGGCTTCAACACCCGCCTGTCGGCGATGATGGCGCAGTCGCTCGCGCCCACCGGCGCGCTCATGACACTGATCGCCTTGGTGACGGGCTCGCTGTGGGGCCGGCCGGCATGGGGGACCTACTGGGCCTGGGACGCGCGGATGACCTCCGAGCTCATCCTGCTGTTCCTGTATCTGGGCATCATCGCCTTGCGCAATGCCATCGATGATCCGCGCCGTGCCGACCGCGCATGTGCGGTGCTGTCACTGGTCGGCGCCATCAATGTGCCCATCATCTATTTCTCGGTGGTCTGGTGGAACACCTTGCACCAGGGCTCGTCGGTGAGCCTTTCCGCC
>JBDUCE010000008.1:0-15740 GCA_040003635.1 Betaproteobacteria bacterium | reverse complement strand
CAGCGCAGGCGGCGGATCCCGCCAAGGTGCTCCATGTCGCCTTCCCAACGGACGTCACCGGATTCGATCCACAGGCTGCCAGCGACGCGTACTCTCTGAGAATCTGCAGGGGAATTTTCGATTCACTGCTCGAGTACGACTACCTCAAACGCCCTTACGCGCTCAAGCCGTCGACCGCGCAGGCGCTGCCCGAGATCCGCGACGGCGGCCGCACGTTGATCTTCAAGCTCAAACCCGGCATTCATTTCGCGCCGGATCCGGCCTTCAAGGGCAAGCCGCGCGAGCTCATCGCCGACGATTACGTTTATAGCTGGAAGCGGCTGATCGATCCGAAGATGCGCTCCTTCTGGAGCTTCCTTCTGGACGGCAAGCTCGAGGGTGCGGACGAAATCGTGGCGGCGGCCAGAGCCGGCGGCAAGTTCGATTACAACGCCAGGCTCGAGGGACTACGGGCGCTCGACCGTTATACACTGCAGATCAAGCTCAAGCAGCCGGATTATCTTCTGCTCGAGTTCATGACCACCAGCGTGATGGCGGCGGTTGCGCGTGAGGTCATCGAGGCCTATGGCTCGCCCGAGAACGGCTGGACGATGGACCATCCGGTGGGCACAGGGCCGTTCACCCTCAAGGAATGGAGACGCGGCAGCAGAGTCGTTCTTGCCGCCAACGCCGGGTACCGTGATGAGCGTTTCCCGTCCGCAGTCGATTCGAGTGAAGATGTTTCCGTGCGCGCCAACGCGGGTAAACGCCTGCCTCTGGTTGGTCAGGTCGAAGTGAACATCATCGAGGAGGGCAATCCGCGCTTGCTGGCATTCGATGCACAGCAGATCGACTATCTGCTCGTTCCCTACGACCTTGTCGACCGCATCCTTGAGAAGGATTCGCTCAGGTCGGAGTACGCGCGCCGAGGGGTGAAATGGACCCGGGTGCTCGAGTCCGCGTTCACGTACACGTACTTCAATATGGACGACGCGGTCGTGGGCGGCTATACCCAGGAACGGGTAGCCCTGCGCCGCGCAATCGCCATGGCCTACGATGTCGAAACCGAAATCCGCGTGCTGCGTCGAGGACAGGCAATCCCCGCGACCCAGATCATTCCTCCGGGCCTGCTCGGGCACGACTCGACGCGCAATCGGCGCGCAGGCTACGACCCGGCGGGGGCTCGGGCGCTGCTCGACAAGTTCGGCTACAAGGTGCCCGGACCGGGAGGCTATCGCACCCGCCCCGACGGGTCGCCGCTGGTACTCAAGCTCGGTTCACCACCTGACAGCGAAAGCCGCGAGTTCGATGAGCTATGGAAGCGGAGCATGGAAGCGGTGAATCTCCGCATCGAATTTGTCAAGCAGAAGTGGCCGGATCTTCTGAAGATGAGCGCGGCTGGCCAGCTTCCGATGTTCCAGCTTGCGCGCCTCATTACCCTGCGCGACGGGGGAATCGCGCTCGAAATCCTCTATGGCAAAAATATCGCCAATGGCATGAACGACGCGCACTTCAACCTGCCGGAGTTCGACCGTCTGTTCGAGCAGGCGCGGGGCATCCCGGACAGTCCGGAGCGCACGCTCCTTTACGAAAAAATGGCCCAACTCATCAGCGGATACATGCCGCTGATGATCGGCACGTATCGGTATCGTAGCGTGCTGGCGCAGCCGTGGCTACTCGGTTACAAGCCTGACCCCTTCTTCCTGGAGCCATGGAAGTATCTCGACATCGATGTTGCGCGCCAGAGGGCTGTGCATTGAACAGAAGGGGGCGTTCCACGCACTGCACTCCATGCGATCAGCGCGAGCAGGGCGGCTTGCACGGGCAGGCGCAACAGCAACGCCCAGTACGGCACATCGAACAGTTCAGGCCGCTGCAGCATGTAAACGTGTACCGGCGTGACCGCAATCGTCAGGGCGAAAAGCCCCATGCCCGCTGCACGGCGGGTGGGGCGCCACAGGACGCCTATGGCACCCAGGAGCTCGAACGCGCCGCTCACCAGCACGGCAGCGTGCGGCCATGGGATGTAGGGCGGCACGACGCGCATTTCGGAATCCGTCGCGACGAAATGGGCGATGCCACCCAGCAGAAACCACAGGGACACGAACGCCAGGCCGGCGAGCTTCCAGCCATCACTTCCGCCGGCGCTCCTCGCATCGGCGGGTGCGCCGGCCCCGTTCCTGGTCATGGTCATGCGCGGATTGTTGCACGGGGAGGCTTTGCATGTTTCCTCGACCGAGAGCCGCCGGTGTGATGCGCGATTGACGAAACGCTTGGTGTCAAATAGGGTGTGTTCGTTAATCGGACCTGACGAAAACACCTCCGTGCCGCTCACCGCACCTCCCCAGATCGAGTGCCCACGCCTGTTGCTGCGACTGGTCGTTCAGGCCGATCTCCCCGCACTTCTGGAGGTCAATAATAAAGACGAGGTGACCCGGTTCCTGCCCTACGCGACGTGGAACTCGATAAATGATGCCGAGGCTTGGTACCAACGCATGAGCGATCAACAAGCGTCCGGTACTGCCCTCCAGTTCGTCATCGAAGACCGGCGGACGCGCACTCCCATCGGCACCTGTCTCCTTTTTCGGCTCGAGGAAACGAGCGCTCGTGCCGAGGTCGGCTACGTCCTGACCCGCTCGCATTGGGGCATGGGCTACATGCGCGAAGCGCTTGGCGCCCTCATTGACTGCGCGTTCGGGCGCATGTCGCTGCGCCGGATCGAAGCCGAAGTTGACCCGCGCAACGCCGCCTCGGGACGATTGCTGCTGCATCTTGGCTTCGTGAAAGAAGGTTTGCTGCGGCAACGCTGGGTCGCCAAGGGAGAAGCCAAGGATGTCGAGATCTATGGCCTTCTCCGCCACGAATGGCGAAATTCAACCGGCGGCGCAAGCGTTTGATGGCTGGTATTCTGTGGCGGGATGCAGACTGATTCGCCCGACCCGGCATTAAACCGTTCCGAGCGGGCTGGCGAGCACTTTCGGCTGGCTGCAAAACTCTCGCTTGGCTTCGTCGCCGTGCTCTGGCTCGTCTCGTTGCTGGGCTGGGGTCTGGAGCTCGAGCGCTTCGGCGTTCGTCCGCGGCAATGGATCGGTCTGCCCGGGATCCTGGTCGCGCCGGTACTGCACGCCGGCTTCATTCACCTGATCGCCAACTCGCTTCCGTTGGTGGTGCTCGGTACGACGATGTTGCAGCTCTACCCGACCGCGGCCTTTCGCGTGCTGCCGACGATCTACTTCGGGCCCGGGATCGTGGTGTGGGTGTTCGCCAGGGGCGGCGTCCATGTTGGCGCCAGCGGCTTGGTTTATGGCCTGTTCAGCTACATCTTCGTGGCCGGCCTGATTCGACGCGATCGGCGCGCCATTGCCGCATCGCTGCTCGTCGCCTTCATGTACGGCGCCCTGGTCTGGGGGGTACTGCCGATCACGAATGGGGTTTCCTGGGAAACCCATCTTGCGGCCGCATTGATCGGCACGGCGATGGCGATCGTCCAGCGGCACGTCGACATTCCGCCGCGCATTCACTACAGTTGGGAAGGGGAAAGCGACGATGATGCGGCCGAGCCGCAAACCGGAGACGGCGATGCGCGGCCAGAGCGCTGAAGCCAGCGCTCCTCGGATGTAGGGCAAATGAATAATCGTGGGCGAGCGGCCGCTTATATAGACAAGATACACAAGGGCGCGAAGCCGGGCGACATTCCGATCGAGCTGCCGACCAAGCTGGAGCTTGTCATCGATAGCAAGGCGGCAACGGCGCTTGGCCTGACAATCCCGCAATCGCTGTTGTTGCGCGCTGACGAGGTGATTCGGTAATCTGGCTTCCGGTAGTTCGCGGGCTTCGCCCTGCCCTCGGCGGTATCCGGCGCAACGACATGGCTGAGCTTGATGACAAAGGGTTGTGCACATGAACCTGAAGGAATGGATCGGCGCTTCGGAAACCGTGGCCGACGTCATTACCGCGACGCCCTATGCGGCGTTGTCTGCAACCCTCGATCGGCCGGCGGAGCGTCCCTCGACCGGAACACTGCTGCCCGCGCTCTGGCACTGGCTTTACTTCCTGCCATTGCATCGCCAGTCCGAGATCGGCCCCGACGGTCACGCCAAGCGCGGTGGTTTCTTGCCGCCGGTGCCGTTGCCTCGGCGCATGTGGGCAGGCAGCCAGTTCGAGTTTCACCAGCCGTTACGCGTTGGCGATTCCATCATCCGGCTATCGACCATTCACGATGTAACGGAGAAAAGCGGCCGCACCGGACCGCTGGTGTTCGTCAAGGTCCGGCATGAGATTCGCAGGCATGGCGAATCCGAGGTTGCGCTGACCGAGTTCCACGACATCGTCTATCGCGAGGCGCCGAAGCCAGACGATGTTGCGCCGCCGCCGAAGCAGGCGCCGGCGAGTGCACCCTGGGAGCGGCAATGGATTCCCGACGATGTCCTGCTGTTCCGTTACTCGGCCCTCACCTTCAACGGGCACCGGATTCACTATGATCGCCGCTATGTAACGGAGGTCGAAGGCTATCCAGGGTTGATCGTCCATGGTCCGCTGATCGCAACACTCCTGCTCGATCTGTTGCGCCATCGGCTACCGCACGCCGAAGTGACCCATTACGAGTTCCGTGCGGTGCGTCCCATTTTCGATATCGACCATTTCTTCGTTTGCGGCGAGCCGCAGCAGGACGGCAAGACGTTCCATCTCTGGGCCAGGGATCACGAGGGGTGGTTGACGATGGATGCCACCGCGGTGATCAGGTGACGGATGCCATTCGGGGCCAGCTCGGCTAATCCGCGCATCGGATCAGCGAGCTTCGCGCGGAAAAGGCCGTCTGAGGGCAGGCCCGCGCACGATTGCATCCTGATGAGACTTCCCGCGTTGCGTCTGTCGGCGCCGGGCAACCGGCCGTATCCTTTGCCAAGGCACTCGCGTCAGGCGCAGATGCCGCCTTCCTCGACCTCGTAACCGTTCGCATCAGGAGACCTCAAGCCATGGGCGCCACCGTCATCGACTCACGCATCTTCGGCAACATTTTCAGCAGCGACGCGATGCGTCACGTGTGGTCGGACCAGAACCGCACGGCCAAGTATGTCGAGATCGAAAAGGCCCTGGCGATCGTGCAGGGCCGCCTGGGCATCATTCCCCAGGAGGCGGCGGACGAGATCGTGCGTAATTGCGATATCGACAAGATCGACATGGACAAGCTCCGGGTGCAGACCGAGCGCATCGGCTATCCCATTCTCGGCGTCGTCTCCCAGCTCAATGCGCTTTGCCGCGACAAGCTCGGCGAATACTGCCACTGGGGCGCCACGACGCAGGACGTCACCGATACCGCGACGGTCATGCAGATCCGCGAGGGGTTGGCCATCGTCGGAGCGGACCTCGAAGCGATTTCCGCCGCGCTCGCGGTGCTTGCCCGTCGCTACCGCGACACGCCGATCGTCGGTCGCAGCAATCTGCAGCAGGCCATTCCGGTGACTTTCGGGTACAAGATGGCGACCATACTCGCGGCCGTCGAGCGCCATCGGGAGCGCCTTGCGCAACTCGAGCCGCGGGTTTTGGTCGGGGAGTTCGGAGGCGCGTGCGGCACGCTGGCGTCGATCGAGAAGGGCGCGATGGAGACCCAGGCCGGCTTGATGGCCGAGCTGCGGTTAGGGCAACCGTTGATTGCCTGGCACACGGTGCGCGATTGCCTCGCCGAGGTCGGCGCTTTTCTGGGCATTGTCGGTGGCACGCTGGGCAAGATCGCGATGGACGTGAAGCTCTTGATGCAGACCGAGGTGGCGGAGGTTTACGAGCCGTTCGCACACGGCAGGGGGTCGAGCAGCACCATGCCGCAGAAACGCAATCCCATTTCCTCCTGCTACATCCACGCCGCGGTGTCGGTGGTACGCCAGCATGCGGCCGCACTGATGGACGCGATGATCGCCGACCACGAGCGCTCCACGGGGCCATGGGAAATCGAGTGGATCGTATTGCCGGAGGCGTTCTGCCTGACGGCGGGCGCGCTCAAGCAGACCCGCTTCGTGCTCGAAGGACTCGAGGTCGACGCCGGGCGGATGCGCGCCAATATCGACCTCACCAACGGCCTGGTGATGTCCGAAGCAGTGATGATGGGGCTCGGCCGTCACATCGGACGCGAACATGCCCATGACCTGGTGTATGACATCTGCCGCGAAGCCGTGCGCCAGAAGCGCCCGCTGCTGGACCTGCTCGCGGAGCACCCGGAGATCAGCCGCCACCTGGATCGGGCGGCGCTGGCAAAGCTTTGCGACCCGGCCAACTATCTCGGCCAGGCGGGGGTGATGGTGGACCGCGTACTGGCGAGCCTGAATGCCCGGTAACTTTTGCTAGCGGTGTGCGGTCGCCGGACATTCTGTCAATATGCTCACTTTCCGAGGCTTGCGGCAGTTTTGAGGAAGAAATGGCGACGATCCCGACGGAACCGATCGGCAGTATTCCGCGACCGCTGCCACTGATCGCGGCGGTGAACGCGGTGGGCAGTGAAGACCCCAGCCTGGAACCGATGTTCGAAAGCGCGATCCGCGACACCGTGGAGCGTTTCGAGGCCACCGGGTCGCCGGTCATCAGCGATGGCGAGCAGCGCAAATATCACAACTTCTGGACGTATTGCGTGCACGGTCTGCCCAATACTGCGCCGGACGGATTCAAAATTCCCTTCGCTGCGGGGCATACGCGTCGCATGCCGCGTCTTACGCGCGGCCCGTTTCGTTACCGGCGATACGCTGACGCCTATCTCGAGGCGGCAATGCGCTACACCAACGTTCCGGTAAAGCAGGCCGTGATCTCGCCGTCGGCATTGAGCCTCATGTATCCGGACGAAGGTATCCCGGGCTATTCGCGCGACCAGTTCATCGAGGACCTGTTGCGCGAGCATGAAACGGAGGTCCGACGCTGCCTGGAGAAGGGCGCGCATAAGGTCCAGATCGACTTCACCGAGGGTCGGCTCGCCATGAAGATCGACCCCAGCGGCCATCTCCTGAACAGTTTCATCGATCTCAACAACCTGGCGCTGTCGCGCTTCTCGGAGGTGGAACGAGGACGCATTGGCGTGCACACCTGTCCCGGCGGCGATCGTGATTCGACCCATAGCGCCGACGTCGACTATACCGAGTTGCTGCCGAGTCTTTTCCAGCTGAAGGTAGGGAATTTCTATATCGCTCTCGCCGGAGAGCCCGACCGGGTGCGTGTGCTGCAGATGATCCGGAAATGGATGAGGCCCGACCAGCGGGTGTTCGTCGGCGTCGTTGCGCCGATCGACCCCCGTGTCGAGACGCCGCAGGAAGTCCGTGACCGGGTGATGCAGGCACTCGAATACATTCCCCTCGAGCAGCTGGGAACGACCGACGATTGCGGTTTTTCCCCGTTCAGCGACGATACATCGACCAGCCGCGATACCGCGTTCGAAAAAATCCGCGCCCGGGTCCTGGGTACCGCCCTGGCGGGCAAGATGATCGGAGGGAGGCCGTGAACGCCGGCGACGAGGAGGACGCCGCGCTTCGTTCCGTGGCCATGCAGAACGCGCAAAGCATTCTTCTCGCGCGTCAGCGTGCCGAACAGGAGCTTGTTCGAGCCAAGGAGGTCCTGGAACGGAAAACCCAGGAGCTCGCGCATTCTCTATCCGTCATGCATGCGACGCTGGATGCCACATGGGACGGAATCCTGGTCACCGATAACGATTGGGGTGTCACCGCCTATAACCAGACGTATGTCGACATGTGGAGAATTCCCATCGAGGCAATGGCTTCGCGGGACCATCGATCGCTGCTCCAGATCAACGCCGATCAGTTCCCGGATTCTTCGCAATTCGCTGCGCGCGTGGACGAGATCAATACGGCAGGGTTGCCCGAGAGTTTCGATCTCCTGGAGCTCGGCGATGGACGGCACTTCGAGCGATTCTCCAAGCGGCTCCTCGTCGACGATCGCGCGGTCGGCAGAGTCTGGAGCTTCCGGGATATCACGCAGCGGCGGAAGGTCGAGGACGACAACGCGCGCCTCTACGAGACCGCAATGAAGGCTGCCGAGGAGCGCAAACAGCTGCTGGATAGCGAGCGAGCGGCGCGCAGCCAGGCCGAGCGCATGAGTGAGATGAAGGACGAGTTTCTGGCCACGCTGTCGCACGAGCTTCGCACGCCCCTGAGCGCCATTCTCGGATGGTCGCACGTCCTCCGTCGCGGGGTTCCCAGCAGCGAGGATGTTCAGAAAGGGTTGGAGGCGATCGAGCGGAATGCCCGCGTGCAAACGCAGCTCGTGGAGGACCTTCTGGACATGAGCCGGATCACCTCCGGGAAGGTGCGCCTCGACATTCAGCCGGTGCAACCGGTTTCGTTCATCGAAGCTGCCATTGAAACGGTGCGACCGGCGGCAGACGCCAAAGGCATCAGGCTGGAGAAGATGCTCGATCCGCTCGCGGGCCCCATCTCCGGTGACCCCAACCGGCTTCAGCAGGTGATCTGGAATCTGTTATCGAACGCGATCAAGTTCACGCCCAAAGATGGCAAGGTGCAGGTGCTGCTCGAGCAGGTGAGATCGCACATCGAAATCAGTGTCGCGGATACAGGGATCGGAATCGACCCCGGGTTCCTGCAACACGTCTTCGACCGTTTCCGCCAGGCAGACCCCTCGACCACTCGGGAATACGGCGGCCTTGGGCTGGGGCTCTCCATCGTGAAGCATCTGGTGGAACTGCACGGCGGGACGGTCCGCGGCAGGAGCCAGGGTGACGGCCAAGGTGCGACGTTCACGGTCCATCTGCCGGTCGCGGTGGCCCATCGGGCGACCGGGCATGAACCGCGGGTTCACCCGGCAGCGGCAGCGGGCATGGTGCTCGATTTCCAGCCTTTGGACCTGTCTGGCATCAGGGTTCTGATCGTCGATGACGAACCCGACTCGCGCCTTCTTCTCGAGCGCGTACTCGCCGAATGCAAGGCCGATGTACTGGTCGCGGCAGATGCGGAAACTGCGCTCGCGGCGGTCGAAAGGGATGGGCCGCACGTTCTCGTGAGCGATATCGGAATGCCGGGCATGGACGGCTATGAGCTGTTGCGGCGCGTACGAGCTCTCGGTGAAGCCAAGGGCGGGAAGTTGCCGGCGATCGCGCTCACCGCATTCGCCCGCTCGGAGGACCGGACACGTGCCCTTCGCGCCGGTTTTCGGGTCCACGTTTCAAAACCCGTCGAACCCTCCGAGCTGGTGGCAACGATCGCCAGTGTCGTGGGTCGTACGGGCCACCAGGATGATTCTTGAACCCGCTTGGGCATTGCGCGGGTGATAAGCGCCCGCCGAGTCCTGGAGGGGCGCTGAGGAAAAACCTGTCGAACGCAGTGCGGTCGCGCTACGCGGCGCGCTTTTCGGTCGCGCTGGAGAATCGCCCGCGGCCGCCGCTCTTGGCCTGGTAAAGCTTGCGATCGGCGCCGCTGACCAGCGCTTCCGGCGTGTTGTGTCCGTCGCTGCTGAACGCCACCCCGATGCTGGTACCAATCTCGAGACGGGTGGAGGTCGTCACAAAGGGGACACCGATCGCGCTCAGAATGTCCGCGGCAACGCGTTCGGCCTGCGCGATGTCCACGAGCTTGGGCAGGATGATGGCGAATTCGTCGCCGCCAAGACGCGCAACCGTGTCCGTTGCTCGCACCAGCTTGCGCAGCCGATCTGCAAATTCGACCAGCACGGCGTCGCCGACGGCATGCCCGTGCCTGTCGTTGACCTGTTTGAACCGGTCGATGTCGAGGAACAGCACGGCCACGCCGGAAGATGATTGGCGCCCATCCGCCAGCGCGCGGCTGAGGCGGTCGAAGAAGAGCGCCCGGTTGGGCAGCCCCGTCAGGACGTCGTTCTCGGCCTTGCTGCGCAACTGCCGTTCAGTGTTTTTGAGCAGCGTGATGTCGCGCGCTGTTACCGACACGCCATCGTTCAGCCTGACGGCCTGGTGGGCGACCCAGGACGCCGACGCGTCGTCGGCCGACGTGCGGAATTCCTCCGACAGCGATTCGCCGGTGGTCACGATGCGCTCGTAGCGTTCGATGAAATACCGGGCCTGTTCCGACGACAGGATCTCGCGCAACCTCTTGCCGATGATGTCCTCGGCCGGCCGTCCGATCAGGACTTCACCGCTCGCATTGGTGTAGCGAATGCAGAAATCGACGACCTTCTGCCGTTGATCGCGGACCGCGTCCATCAGGAAATACGCGTCCAGGCTCGATTCTGCCGCGGCCTTGAACTGGGCTGCGACGCGCGTGGCTTCTTCGCGCGCATCGACCAGCGCGTTGGTGAGCGGCCGCAGTCGGCGCCGCAGCAGCCAGACACCCGCGGCCACCAGCGCGGCCAGAAGGACTGCGGCTCGGCTAAAACGCCGGCCGAGAGGCGCATTGAGCTCGGCGGCATCGATCTTGATGACCATGCCGAGACCGGTGAACCCGACCGGCCCGTAGGCGGCGAGCACGCGGCGCTGGCGGAAATCGAGGGTCTCGTAAACGCCGACCTCGCGATCGACCGCAAGGCTACTCGGTATCGGGCGGCCATTCACTTCGCGGGGAATGCGCGCACCGTTCGGATTGGCCCGCGAGGGGAAGCAATCCAGCGCATTGTCGCGCGCGGCACAGAGCACCATGGAGCCGGTTTCCCGCCAGGAGTCGGTTTCGAGCTTGAGGCGGGTAAGCTCGGGAAACGGATCCTCGGCAATCGCGAAGCCAACCTCGCGCTCGCCATCGCGCATCGGAATCCGTGTGCGCAGGAAGTAGCTCCCGTCCTTCAGCAGCAGATCGGTGTGATAGGGGCCCGACAGGGAAATGGTGAAGTCGGGGTGTTCGACGAACTTGCCGGAGGTGATCGTCGCGCCATCGACGGCGAACTGCCAGCCGGAAAAGCTCGTTTGCGTAAGGATGTCGGCGGATGCCTGCAATCGCCCATGCATGGCGTCGTTCCCGATCCCGCGCTGGCGCGCTCCCGCGGAAGCGGCGAATGCCGGATGCGCACCAAGCGTCACCTGCGTCAAGTGCTCGCGGATCGCGTACTCCAGAAATGCCCGCCGTTCGCGCAACGTTCGCGCGAGATCCACGCGGACGACGTCGTGGTATTCGTATTGCGCCAGCGCAAACGTCGAAACTCCGGCGACGACCGCGATCACCGACAGCACCCACACCGCAGTAAGCTCGATGTTCCGGCTCTCCGGGATCATGCCCGCCGATAGCGTCGTCCGCCGCAGCACCGCACTGCACGCACCGGCACCCAGAAGCGCAAGGCCCAGCGCGGTGTTCGGGGGCAATGGGGAGTCGCTTGGCCAGCTCACCAGGAACTCGACGTTCAACAGGTAGCCCGTGAGCGACATTGCGCCGAACGCGCCGCACACGGTCGTGGCCGCCGTTAGCGCGATCGCAGCGCGACGCCTTTGGATGAAGGGGAGCGCTGCGAGGCTCGCGCCCAGGACGGCGAAGCAGAGGCCAGCGGTCGGCACCATCCGGCCCGGCGTCGCACCGCCGAGGCCGAGGGCGGTATGGAGTGCAGGCAGATCGATTGCCAGGTCAGTGCCCAGAAGGCGTTCAACGAGACCTGCCAGTCCCAGCACGCCGGCGATCGTGCCGCTAAAGCCTGAAATCCGACGCAAGCCGGCGCTCGGCGCCAGCGCGGCGGCGATGACCGCGATGCCGCCGGCCATCAGTGCCAGCGCCGCTGAAAAGACGATCGCAGGCGTATCGGGCGTCGGCCGAAGCAATCCCGGAAGTGAGAATGAATAGCCGACTATTGCGGCGCCGCCGACCAGGACAGCGGCAATGCCGAGCGAAAGCGCGAGAAGATCGAGGTGCCGCTTCAGTGTCATCGCAAGCTCCCGTCGCAGTGTGTCGACAGGACCAGATTCGGTGGAAATTGACCTTGCGCGACCTCTGCAGCGGTTTCGCGCAGCACGTGGCCAAGATTGGAGTGGGTTGGCGTGTAGTACGCAAGCTCCATGCCAGTCGGTGGCGCGGGCGTGCGCCCGCTAGCTCGGGGCGCCAAGGCGTATTGGCAAGGTAATGGGTCGCGGCGGCCGCTGTTGTGTGGTCGCCCGGCGTCAGCGCTCCGCCCACAGCTCGTTGAGGCGATATGCAAAGCGCGTACCCAGTGCTTCGCCCTCGTGCATGAAATAGACATAGGTCCGCGCCACCGCTGTGGCGGCGATACGCGCGGACCAGGCGCGCAGATCATCGTCGTCGTAGTGGGTCCGCCGCAAGCGTACATAGCCGCAGTCCGAGGTGACCACGAACGGAGTTTCGCCTTCGTCGTTGTCGGTCACGCAAAGAATCGCGGCACGGCTGCGAAGTGTCTCGTAGACCTCTTCGTCCTGCCAGGAAGCGTTGCGAAACTCGAAGGCGACCGGCGTGCCGGGCGGCAGCAGGCCGAGGAAATCCCGCAACCGGGGAACGTCCTTCTTGAGGTACGGCGGCAGCTGAAACAGGAGCACGCCGAGCTTGTTCCCCAGGGCGCCCGCGCGCCGTACAAATTCGGCGACATCGGGTTCGGCATCGCGCAGGCGTTTGTCGTGGGTGATGCGGCGCGGCGCCTTCAGCGTGAACGCGAAATGATCCGGTACCAGTTGCGCCCATTGCGCCAGCATCGACTCTGCCGGCATGCGGTAGAACGTGTTGTTGATCTCCACCGTCGTATAGCGCTGCGCGTAGTAGTGCAGCATCTCGCTCGCGGGGAGCTTCTCCGGATAGAAATGACCCAGCCACTCCTTGTACGAAAAGCCACTCGTTCCCGCCAACAACTGCATCGCCGTTTCTCCTGTCCGGAACCTGCAACCGAACTTGCTCCAACCCGACAGGGACCCGCGGGAGCGCTGCCGCTTCGTCACCTGCCGGCATCACTTAACGCGGCTTGAACCCCACTTTTGCCATCACGCTTTTGCTCAGCGAACCCGCCAGGTCGGCGATGTCATGCCACGGATCCGTCTTCGCTTTGGCGAGCCGCTTGGGCACGTTACCCACGTTGAAATGGGCGAAGCGAACGTCGTCCGCCAGTTCTTCCCAGGCAATGGGCGTCGATACCGGTGCGTTCAGTTTGGCCCGGGTGGAATAAGCGGCGACAGCGGTGGCGCCCTCGCCGTTGCGCAAATAATCGATGAAGATTCTGCCCCGGCGCGAGATTTTCAGAAGCTTGGAGGTGAAGCGGTCCGGAAAGGTCCGCTCGAGGAGCTCCGCCACGGCCTTCGAGAAGCCTTTGACGTGATCCCAGCCCACGCTGGGCTCGATCGGCACCACCACGTGCAAGCCCTTGCCGCCGGTCGTTTTCAGGAACGGCGCCAGGCCGATGCTCTCCACCAGCGTCTTGATGATCGTGGCGGCCTGCCTGATGTCGTCCCAGGCAACGCCTTCATCAGGGTCGAGGTCGAAAATGATCCGATCCGGGAACCCCAGGTTTTCTGCGCGCGAGCCCCACGGGTGCAATTCGAGCACCCCCATTTGGAGGAGGGCAACGATCGCGCTCACCGAGTTTGCCATCATGTAGAGCGATACGCTGCCATCGCTGTTGCCGATGTTGACGCGCGAGATCGCATCGTTGACACCGTCTTCGGCCTTTTTCTGGTAGAAGCATTGCTGCCAGCCATTGGGGCAGCGAAGCAGCGTCAGCGGCCGATCGCGCAGATGCGGCAGCATCCACTCGCCGATCGCCGCGTAGTACGAGGCGAGAGCGCGCTTGGTCAGCCCGGCCTCGGGATAGAGCACCTTGTCGGGGTGCGTCAGCGCAATGCCGGCAATCGACTTCGCGTCGTCAACGGTCCGGGCCCTGGCGCGCGACTTGGGTTCCGGCGGCGGCGCGTTCCGCGCCTGCTTGTCGGCCTTGCCAGCCTGATCGCCAGCCTTGCCTGCGTGGTCGCCCGCCTGTCTGCCAGTCTGATCGCCGGCCTGTCCCGCCACGCTTTCGCGCACGACGTCCGTTGCCGGCTTGTCGGCGCGCAGACCCTGAAACGACGGATGGCGCAACGTCCCGTCAGTGGTCCATTCAGTGAACGACACTTCAGCGACCAGGTCCGGCCGCACCCAGTGAGCGCGCCGGGCTTCCGCGCCGCGCGGCGGATTGTGGAAAGGACTCTCCTTTTGCAGCAAACCGGCAAGCGACTGCCTCAGGCTCGCGAGTGTCGCATCGTTGAATCCGGTGCCGACCTTGCCGGCATAGGCGAGCCTTCCGTCAGGCTCATAAACACCGAGCAGCAGCGCTCCGAACCCATGACGGGAGCCTTCCGGATCGGTGAACCCGCCAATCACCATTTCCTGGCGTCGTTCGCATTTGATCTTCTGCCAGGCCGGCCCGCGGCCTGCCCGATAGGGCAAGTCGCCTCGCTTGGAGACCATGCCTTCAAGGCCCAGCGCGCATGCGTTCTGCAGGAATGCCGCCCCCTCGACCGCAAAGTGTTCGCTGTACTTTATGTTCGTGGACGTGCTCGAAAGCAAGCCCTGCAGCAGGCGCTTGCGTTGCGTGAGGGCGACCCCACGCAGATCGAACCCGTTCAGATGGAGCAGATCGAACGCCACGTACGTGAGTGGCGCAGCCGTCGCGGCGGCGAGGGCATTCTGCAACGCCTGGAAACTGCTGCGGCCTTGCGCATCCGTGACGATCACTTCGCCGTCCAGCCACGCGGTATCGACCGGTAAACGAGCGAGCGCCTGTGCGAGGCTCGGGAAGTCGCCGGTCCAGTCCTTGGCGGTGCGCGACACCAAATGGGCCTCTTTATCGGCCACCCGGCACAACATCCGGTAGCCATCGTATTTGATTTCATGCACCCAGGCGGCCCCGGCCGGCGGTGTCTTGACCAAGGTGGCCAGTTGCGGCTCCAGCAGCTCCGGGAGCCCCACCTTGCGCGCTCCCTCCAGTTTGGCGAGCCCGGCGATGGTCTTGGGTTTGGTTCGGCGTATCGCACCGCCCTTCACGTTGGCCGCGACGGATTGGTTCGAATGCCAGACCCGATCCGCGTTGGCAGCGATCTCTTCCAGGCTGCGACCGGTGATGACGCTCTCGGGCCGGTCCTCGGCGATAAGCGCCTGGGCGCCGAGGCGGGCGAATTCGTCGGCCTCCTTGAACAGCAGCCAGCTGTTCTCGCCGCCGTATTTGCCGCTGCGACTGCGCACCAGGTTCCAGCCACCCTTGAGTTTCTCGCCGTCGAGGTCGAACTTCAGCCGGCCCTTGGCGTACGCCTCGGCGGGGTCCGTCTTCGGCGTCCAGGTCCCGCGATCCCATACCATGACGGTTCCCGCACCGTATTGCTTGGGCGGGATCACGCCCTCGAAGTCGCCGTACTCCAAGGGATGGTCCTCGACGTGCATGGCGAGGCGCTTGTCATTGGGATCGAGGCTCGGCCCCTTGGGCACCGCCCAGCTCAACAGCACGCCGTTGAGCTCCAGCCGGAAGTCATAGTGGAGGCGGGTCGCCGCGTGCTTCTGGATGACGAACGCCAGCGCCCGCGAGCGCCGGGGCTGGACCTTGCCGGCCGGCTCGGGGGTCACCCGGAAGTCACGTTTCTGACGATAGCGCTCGAGAGCCATGGGAAAGAGGGGCAGTCGGGCCATCAAGTGTTGCTGGGATATGCCTTGAAGGCCCTCACAGCCGGGCGAGGGAGGAAATTAAGTTGAGGATTGTCCGGCATTTTGGCACGATGGCTGCAAAGGGCAGCATTCACGCCCCATCCTTTCAGGAGGCCCGCATGGCCGCTCGCGCATTGGCTTCAGTTACCGTCACCTTTGGCATGGTCTCCATTCCGGTCAAGCTTTATGCGGCGACCCAGG
>JBDUCE010000244.1:0-4644 GCA_040003635.1 Betaproteobacteria bacterium | reverse complement strand
ACTTGCACGAAGATGACGATGCTGCGCCTTCACTCTCACGAGGGTGACGCCAGTCGGGTGGCCGCAGTAAATCAACACCAACAATGCCGTGACAATTCATACCTGGACTTCGACGCGTTGCGCGACCGGCTCGAAGATCCTGACCAGATCCGGCGCAATCGGCGAGTACCGGGCGTGGGTGCGAAGCATGAAGCTCGCAAAGCCGTCGCTGTTGTGGTGCTTCTTCTTCTCGTTCGGCAACTCGATGCGCTCGTTGCGCTCCGGATCGCGAACGACACCGATCGGATCGATGCCCTGGGTCAGTTTTTTCATTTCACGCCGGAGGACGCGGCGGTAGATGGCAACGCCTTTGTCCGACGCGCCAAGATTTTCCCGGGTGCGGTCGGCAATGGTGCCCTGGCTGATCCACGCCATCATGTCCTGACCGTCCACGTTGTCGAGGATGAACTCGCCGTTCTCGTCCCTGAAGGGCACGTCGTAGAGATGCACCCGATCGGTCAGGTGGGGCGAAACCATCGCGTTCGCGGGGGGGATGTACGCGTTGTACCAGAGATGCAGGGTGTGCTCGTCGTCGACCGGCACGCGGATTTGAAACGAGTAATAACGCGACGAGGCGTCGCCGTTGCCGACAGCGAGCATGTTCGGGAACACGATGGGATGGCCGATCCGCCAATCATCGGAATCTTCGGAATGACCGGCCAGCAGACGATGCTTGGTGATGCCGAACTCGAATTCCCGGAAGTCGATCTTCTCGTGACGGGCGCTGATGGCGACCTTGATGCCTTCCTGCTCCTTCTGGAACTCGTAGTGATGGCCGTGGAGCCACTCGGTATGGATGGGATCCATCGAGTTCTCCATGATCTGCAGCCAGTTGATGGGCAGCAGCGCACGTCCCATCATGCGGATGGCGCCTTCGGCCACGAAGCCGTCGAATCGCGGCAGCAGCGGCTTAGGCTCGGGGCCGAGATAGGCGAAGAGCAGTCCGCCGAGCTCCTCCACGGGATACGCGCTGGTCGCGACCTTCTCGCGAAAGGCGCAGTTCTCGGGTTCGTTCGGCTGGCTCAGGCACTTTCCCTGAGCGTTGAACTCCCACCCGTGATACGGGCAGCGAATGCCGTCCTCGGTCGGGATGCCGTAGGCGAATGACGCCCGCCGGTGCGGGCACTGCTCCGCAATCAACCCGCGACGCCCCTGGCGGTCCCTGAAGAGCACCAGATCCTCGCCGAGCAGGCGCACCCGCTTGGTCCAGGGCTTCTCCAGTTCCACCGCAGCCGCGATCGGCTGCCAGTAGCGCCGCAGGAGATTGCCCATCGGCGTCCCCGGGCCGACCTGCGTCAGGAGTTGGTTTTGCTCAGCCGTTTCCATGTGCGTTCCTTGCTGATGGATCAATGTATCGATCGTCCTTCCCACGCGATGAATCAGCGCATGCCGACCGTCGAATGCTTAGGCACCATCCATTTGAGCTTGACGACGGTCGTTCAACTGCAACGGCGGCAGTTCGCGGCCGGCCAACGCTCACGATACGGCGCATGATGGCACGGCCTCGTTCGATCTTGACCATACTATCTTAGTCGACTAAGATCAAGTCAGGGTGCTGGCGAAGGCAGGTCGCTCACCCTTGCGCTCGTGCCGGCCTTTGGCTTGGCGCCGTCGCCAGGCATCGATTACAGGGACCCCGTGCGAAAGCCTCCAAAGCGTGTCAGGCAGGTACCGATCGTGGCGCCGGCTCCATGGCGGGAGGCGTTGTCCAACGAGCGCGTGGCGCATCTCATCAAGGACGCCTTTCGCGGCACGTCACGCGCGCTGCAGACGCGGCTCCGCAAGCACGCGGTCCAGTACAGCCATTGGACGCTTCTGCGCGTGCTGTGGCAGACCGACGGCTTGACGCAACGGCAACTGAGCGAGCAGGCCGGCGTGACCGAGCCATCGACGTTCTCCGCAGTGCAGCGCATGGAGCGGCTGGGCTACATCACGCGCCAAAAGATGCCCCACAACCACAAGCAGATCCGCGTCTTCCTGACACCCGAAGGGGCTGCGCTGCGGACGTCGATCGTGTCGGCGGCGGAGGATGTCAATCGCATCGCGCTCGCCGGCGTATCAGCCGAGGACATTGCGGCGATGCGCCGGACACTGCTCGCCGTCATCGAAAACCTGGACCAGGACGCGCTCACCGCCTCGCCCTCGAAACTGCGCACATCCACGTCGCAAACGCCGGCGGCGGTGGCGGTAGGCAACCCATGAATAGCGCCCCCGCCAACGCTTCGCCAACCGATGTCATTCGAATCGGCATCGTCGGGCTCGGCGTCGCAGGACGGGCCTTCATTCCGGCGATCAAGGCGCACCCCAGATTGAGGCTGGTGGCGGTCGCCGAGCCCGTGGCCGAGGTCAGGAAGAGCGTCACCGACGAGCACGACATCGCGGGCTACGACACCCTGGAGGCGATGCTCCGGGATGCCGGTCTGAATGCCGTCTGCATCGCGACGCCTACCGAGTTGCATCCTGAACATGTATTGCAGGCCTTGGCCGCGGGCAAGCACGTCCTGGTGGAAAAGCCGATGGCAGCGCAGATGGACGAGGCGAGGGCGATGATCGCAGCCGCCGACACCGCGGGACTGGTACTTGTCGTCGGGCATTCGCACAGTTACGACCTGCCCATACGGCGGATGCGCGAGATCATCGCGGGCGGCACGCTGGGCCGCGTGCGCATGGTCAACACGTGGTGCTTCACCGATTGGATTTACCGTCCGCGGCGTGCCGACGAGTTGGACTCCAGCAAGGGTGGTGGCGTGACCTATCGCCAGGGATCCCACCAGTTCGACATCATCAGGCTGCTGTGCGGAGGCATGGTGCGCAGCGTCCGGGCGAGGACTTTCGACTGGGATCGAGACAGGCGCGCCATCGGCGCTCACATCGCCTATCTCGATTTCGAAGACGGTGCCGCAGCCACCGCCATTTACAACGGCTATGGCCACTTCTCGAGCATGGATCTCTGTTTCAACGTGACGGAATGGGGCTTCGTCCAGGCGCCGGAAAGCAGAACGCCGGCGCGCCGGCCGTCTTCCGATGTTTCGGCGGAAGCCGAGCTCCAGGCGAAGCAGCAACGCGCGAAGCATGCCATTCCCGGGAACGCGCCCTATCAGCCATTTTTCGGGCTCACCGTCGTCAGTTGCGAGCGCGGTGACATCCGGCAATTACCGACGGGTCTCGCCATCCATTCGGAACGCGGACAGACGCACATCGCGTTACCGGCCGACCGAACGCCCCGCGACCTCGTCATGGCCGAATTCCACGATGCCGTCACGGGTACGGCGCCTGCGCTGCACGACGGGCGATGGGGCCTCGCCAACCTCGAAGTGTGCACGGCGACGATCCACTCGTCGGAAACGGGTCGGGACGTGCTCCTGAAAGAGCAAGTGCCGGTGCGCGATTGGCTGCCCGCGCTCATCAGATGACGTAGCCACTCTTGCCAAGGCGCAGATCGCTGCGCGCGACAACCATGACCACCTACATCGAAACCAAAGAGCCCGGCGAAGGCGAGATGATTTCGCTGGAAGTACGCCGGAAAATCAAGGCGGCGCAAGACATCACCCTTTTTGTGCTGATGCGCCACGATGGTGGCGAGCTGCCTCCCTTCTCCGCCGGATCGCATCTCCTCGTCGTCACGCCGAACGGCCTCTCGCGCCGCTATTCTCTTTGCAATGCGCCTTCCGAGCGGCACCGCTATGTCATCGCCGTGCAACGCGAGACCGCGGGCGATGGTGGATCGAAGAGCATGGTGGACGGGCTGGATGCGGGCGCCGTGCTGGAGACCTCGCCCCCCTTCAACTACTTCCCGTTGTCGAGCGATGCGACCAGCTACCTGCTTATCGCCGGGGGCATCGGGATTACGCCCATCATCTCGATGCTGCGCGAGCTCATTGCCAGGAAAGCCGACGTCAAGCTCATCTATTGCACGCGATCTCCGGAAACCACTGCATTCCTTCCCGAGCTTTCCTCCGCGGAGCTGGCCGGGCGAGTTGTCATCCATCATGACTACGGTGACCGGGAGCGTTCCCTGGCGATCGCTCCCCTGGTCGCGCAGCGCTCCGGTGAAGCGCACCTCTATTGCTGTGGGCCGCGTCCCCTGATGCAAGCGGTGCGCGAGATCACCTCCCACTGGCCCTCCTCTGCCGTGCATTTCGAGGACTTCGGGACCGAGGCGCATCCCGAGCACGAACAGGGTGAGAAACTCTTTGCCGTGCGGCTAGCGCGGAGCGGCGGATCGGTCGACGTGCCGCCCGGGGTCAGCATCCTGGCAGCGTTGCGTCGCCGCGGGTGCGTCGTTCCGAGCTCATGCGAGAGCGGCACCTGCGGCACATGCCGCACGACGCTCCTTGCCGGCCTGGCCGACCATCGCGACTACGTGCTGGACGAAGACGAACAGGAGACACAGATCATGATCTGCGTCTCGCGGGCAAAATGCGCCGAGCTCGTGCTGGACGTCTAGTCAGCCGAGCGCCTCGCCGTGCGAGTCGCGACGGGCCCATTGACGATCACGAATGACTGACAGCGGGTTGCAAAATTACCGTCATTCCCGCGAAAGCGGGGAATTAGGGCCTGTTCACACTACACACGTGCGTGCGTTGCTTTCGCGAAAAAGGCCAT
>JBDUCE010000243.1:0-4664 GCA_040003635.1 Betaproteobacteria bacterium | reverse complement strand
ATCCGGGTGCTTGAAATACACCACATGCCGGTTCCGCTCATTCGGATAGTTGCCCAAGGCGAACGGGATCCCGGCCTCGTCGACGATTTGTCCCTGCAAGCGCTGCACGTGGTTGTCGAAGACCGGCGACGCCTTGGCGATACGAAAGTCGGCGTCCAGCGTGGTGTTGTTCTGCACCGTGCAAAAGACGATAGATCCCGGAAAGGCCGCCGCGCCATTGGCAGCGGTCGACACACGCAGGACGGCGTTGGACACGTCGGCGCCCCCGGTCAAATCGCCGAGGACTGAGAAAACGTCCAGGAACCGGAACATCTGCCGGGGCGCGACATTCAGCGGGCCGGCAATGACAGCACCAGTACTACCGTCCAAAGCTGTCATCTGAATCGTGGTCGCTTCATTGAGCGCGGCGGTGAAGCAATTGGTCTGTTTCGGCGCCACGCCACCGCCGCCAGCGAGCCGCCTGAGGCCGGTAATCCACACATAGGAGGTTCCAGTGAAGGTGTGCGGGGGATAGGCTTCGGCTTCGAATCCGGCGGTTCCGGCAATGTTGTCGATGCGGGTGAAGATATTGAACGGCCGATGCGGGCCGATGCTGTTTGCCGTCACCTCTTCCGCCCAGATCCAGCCGAATCCGCTAAGTGCGCCCGGGCAAAGGGCCGTGAGGTTGGCGAACTGCGCCACGCGGCCGGCGGCGATGACTTTGATGCCGCAGGCGACCGGAGAAGGCGCGGTGACCAGCAGGGGGTCGTAATTGGTCCCCGGATAGTATGTGACGTTGACGTTGACGGGCGAGGCGTTCGAGTTGTGAATGAACAACGACGTAGCAAACGATCCACTTAGCACGGATACCGGCACTACTTGGATCGTGTGGTAGCCGTCGGTGCTCGTCGCCCCTGCCCCACCGGCGGTCGCGAGCAACGCGAGGGTCAACAACTGCCGGAACACTTTTCGGAAAGCCTCGAGCGCGTGGGTCATATGGTTCACCTGCGTTTTCAATAGTTGCGATGGGACTCGAAACCCTTCTTGGGACCAGCTTGCGAAGTGTCCCGGCCGCCGCTTTAAGTGGCTGGACCAGGCTGGCGTTGCAAGTTGGCCGCGAGTAGAGTGGTTTTCGAGCAAGAGATATGCCACGTGCGATCACGCGCACGCGATCCGGCGCCGAAAAATACGTTGGAGCGAATCGGCAAAAATCGACTCGCGCGCCGGTAAGCTTTGCTCAGCGGGTCCGCGTTGTACGCACTTTCCCGTACTCGGATTCGGCGCGGGACGCTTAGTTCCAGCCGATATGGCGGAGCATGGGAACCGCCCGCGCGTGCATGCTTACGATTATGCAGAATAAAAGCGTCGATTGCGGTCGGTTTCAAGCAAAGTCCATCGAGAAAAGTGCCAAGGCTCGCCTGTTCGCTTCAGAATGAGCGCGCCACGCTGTAACGAACAAAACGTGCGTGAACGCGTCGGTCGCGCACCCCTTGGTACCGAAGGGAAGCCCCACGTCGCTCGCGGCAAGGCACTGGAGTTGCCGCTTCACCCCAACGCAGGAAAGGACTCAAGTGCCTGCGAGCGGCGTCACTTGTTCCGTAATTTCTCGTATTTGGAAGCCACGTCGCCGGGTTCTATTGCTTTGCGGCCACGCAGCCGATAAGCAGTCGCCCATACGCCACCCACGAACAACTCGCAACACAACAGGCCCGCACGTGAGGCGAGCGCGATGGCCAAAGCCTGTCCAACGGAAAAGGTTGGCGTTAACAGCCACGTCAGCACCATCTCGCGCACGCCGAGGCCGGCCGGCACCAACGGGACCAGCAAGCCCGCGAGGCCCGCCACCAGGAACGCGCGGGCAATCAATAAAAATACCGTGATGTCGAGAGGCCTCCATGACACGACCAGAAAAGCCACTGCGGCGGCCATTGCGACGTGCGCCGCGAGCGTCCACCCGATCGCTGCCGGCGCCCAACCGGTGGGCAACCCACGACGTGCCAGAACGATGGACGAGACCAGCGCGGTAGCTGCCACCGCAGCCAGACTTGCGATCAGCCACAGCGGAGACGGCAGCGCGATCGAAAGCAATAACGCCACCACGGAAGTGCTGAAGCAGGCGAGCGCCTGTTCGGACAAAAATCGGATCAGCGCATCCGTGATGCCCCGGCCACGCATAGAGTGATGGGATACCCGCACGGCGCCTTGCCAGATACCGCCCGGCGCATAGCGCGCGATGAGAGAGGCGAACCAGGGGCCGCCAACGTCGATCCAACCTTCACCCCGGCCGCGAAGTCGCGCCCACGCCGTAGCCATCGCGACATAAGAGAAGGTCGCGAGCGCCGTCGCGAGTGCCAGCGGCCACGCGGATAACCGGTCCGGAAGCCGCCATTCGGTGGAGGAAAGCCGCATCGATTGCCAGATCAATGCACCGAGCACCAAAGCGGCCACCGCCCAGCGCCATCGTATAAGGCGGCTCATGGGCTTTTTCGGCAGGCCACGGCGTCGAAGACCCGCTCATACTGATCGCATACTTCGTCCCATCGTCGATGCGTGCGTGCCCATTCGCGCCCGCACCTGCCCATCATCGCGGCATGTTCTGGCGAATCGAGAAGCCCGGAAAGGGCAGTTGCCCATGCCCGCGCATCTTGTGCTGGAACGAGCATCGCGCCCACACCCGGCTCAACGGCGTCGCGCAAGCCTTCGATATCGGCCGCGACCAAGGGCGTTCCTGCCGCGAGCGCCTCCAGCGCCGTGATCCCGTAGCCCTCCATGTCCCCATCCACCGGGATATTCGGCATGATGCAAATGCTCGCCCGTGCGAGCCATTGCCATTTTTCAATCTCGGGAACTGCGCCCAGCCATTCCAGCCGGTCCGCGACCATCGCCTTTGCTGCGGCCCGCTCTATCGCGTCGCGCTCGGATCCCGCGCCGATTATGGCCAGACGCAGGGCAGGATGGTGCGGCGCAAGCAAGGGAAGTACCGTGCCCACAAACCATGCGAGGCCCTTGCGCCGCACCAGTCTGCCGACAAAAAGCAGTAGCTGAGTTTCGTGCGACCGCGGTTCGAGATCCGGCGGCGCTTCGATGCCGATGCCAGTCACATGCACCCTACTCGGTGGCGCGCCGCGGGCGATGGCCGCCTCGCCCGTGGCGTTGCTGATGCACAAATAGGCATCCAGATCACGAAAAAAAATGCGCAACCAGGCCCGGTAGACAGGACTGCGGTGGGTCACATCCAGACCGTGCACTGTGACACACACCGGAACCCCGCACACTTTCGCCATCGCTCCGATGGGGGAGAGCACGGGGTCGCCCAGATGCAACACCCGGATGGAGCCGCGCATGATCCCGCCGAGCACTACTGCGGCGCTCTTCAGCAGGAACATCGCCAGTGTTTCGCCGCGCCGGAGCGCTACCAGACGAATGGCGCGCCGCGCCCCCAGACGCGTTGTCAGCTCGAAACTCAAACGTTGCATGCCGCCCGGTGACGACGGATATTTCCGCGTGATCATCCAGGTTACCGCGCCACCTTGAAGAGCGCCGTGCTCAGGCTCGGTCATTGCCCTGGTGACGCCGCGCTGCCATGAGCCGGGCGCGCCTGGCCTCGAGTTGCAGGTCTTCCAGCAAACGGCGGTTGATCGCGATGAGATCACCCACGAAGGCTACCGCCATGAAAATCCCGGAGGCGCCAAAGAGGATCGCCGCGAGAATGAGGCTCTGTATGTGCCCGGCTGTGCCGTCGCCGCTGGCAAAGTAAAACAGGAAGCGAACGCCGATGGCGAGTGCAACCGCGAGCAATCCCAGGGCCGGGAGCATGAACGAGCGGAAGGGCGAGTACACCACCAACACGCGCAAAAGCTCGCTTCCTGTGCGCCAGACGTAGTCGAAGTTGCCACGCACCAATCGTGATTGACGCACCGTGGCATTTACCCGGACCGGAACCGACACGATCCGCAGCCCGCGATGCGCCGCCTGCACGATCGTCTCCAGTGTGTAGGTATAGCCCGAGAATACGTTCAATTGCAGGGCCGCGTCCCGGCTCATTGCGCGAAATCCGCTGGTGGCATCGGCGACCTGCGTCCCGGAGAGGCGGCGGACAGTCCAGGACCCGAGCCGTTGCAGAGTACGTTTGAGCGGCGAGAAGTGAGGCATATTTGCGATCGGACGCGCGCCGACCACAATATCGGCCTCTCCTGCCAGGATGGGTACGACGAGCAGGGCGATATCCTCGCCGCAGTATTGGTTGTCGCCATCCGTGTTGACGATGATGTCGGCATCGCACGCGAGACTCGTCTCGAGCCCTATGGCGAAGGCATGGGCAAGCCCTCGCGGTATCGACAACCGCCGAACGTGCGCTCCGAGTCCGCCGGCGACCAGCGAGGTTCGATCCTTGCTGCCGTCGTCGATGACGACCAGGGCGATCTCGTCAATACCTGCCACCTTGGACGGAAGGTCCGCCACTGTGCGCGGCAAATCGAGTTCTTCGTCTCGACAGGGAATTTGGATGACGAGTTTCATCGGCTGTTATCGTACAACCCGGGGAAGGCGGGTACGGAGGCGTCTGCGGGTGACCGGCTTTGCTATCATCGGCGCGATCGAACGCGGCCGGGTGGCGCTAACCTCAAGTTTGCCACGCCCTGCCGTCGGGTTATCTTTTTCCGGCGATTCAGGCACCTCTTTCGCGA
>JBDUCE010000242.1:0-4690 GCA_040003635.1 Betaproteobacteria bacterium | reverse complement strand
GGTGCAGCGAACGCGCTGCGGGGCAGTGTCCACTACAGCAGTACCTGTACGACACGATGCATGCACTGTGCATCCGCAGTGCGTGAACGCGCGGGTTTCGGTAGTATGCGCAACGGCATTGCTTTCGCCGGCGCTACCCGCGTTCCACACGATGACCCGCGCCACTGCGTCTTCTCCCTGCACGCTCGCGCAGATGCTGCGCCTGCACGCCCGCCGCACGCCGACGGCGGCTGCGCTCGTTGCACCCGGGCGCCGGGTGACAAGCTACGCGGAACTGGAGGCGCAGCGCGAAGCCGTCGCCCGCGCGCTGGGAAGTGCGGATGTTCGCTGGGGTGATCGCGTCGCCGTCGCATTGCCCCAAGGACCCGAAATGGCGGCGGCGCTGCTCACTTTCGGCGCTCACGCCAGCGTGGTGCCCTGCGATGCCTCGCGCGGCGCCTTGCACGTGCGCGCAGTGCTGCAGCGTAGCGCGGCGCGGGCGCTGGTCATCCCTGCGGGCGATGCGGGCATGTGCGCCGTTGCGGAGGCTCTCGGCGTCCGGGTGCTGGAGGCGAGCTGGGACGCGGCCACGCCTGCGGGGCTATTCGACGTTGCGCACGCGGGGCGCGCAGCGGCTGTCCCGGAGGCGAGCACGCATGACATTGCACTCATCCTGCTGACGTCGGGAACCACCGCCGCGCCGAAGCTCGTGCCGCTCACCCACGCGAATGTGCTGCACGGCGCCGCCAGCGTCGTCGCCACCCTCGGGCTCACTCCTGCCGATCGCTCGCTGCTGGTGATGCCGCTATCCCACGTGCACGGGATAGTCGCCGGCTTGCTTGCCAGCATCGCGGCAGGCGGCAGCGTGGCCTGTCCCGGGGCGTTCGTGGCGGACGCATTCGGCGAGTGGGTCCAGGAGCTAGCTCCGAGCTGGTACACCGCCGTGCCGACGATCCATGGCGCGATCGTCAGCGCCATGCGCAGTGGATCATCATCTTCATCGTGCGGGCTGCTTCGATTCGTGCGCTCCTCTTCGGCGCATCTTCCTCCGCGGCTCGCCATCGAGCTCGCAGAAGTGTTTGCAGCGCCGGTGATCGAGGCCTACGGCATGACGGAAGCATCGCACCAGATCGCGAGCACCGCGCTGCCGCCGGCACGCTGCAAGCACGGCAGCGTCGGCCGGGCCCAAGAAGTGGAGGTCGCCACCCTCGGTGCCGATGGCGCTCTCAATGTCGCCGGCCAATGGGGCGAGATCGTCATCCGTGGACCGGCAGTGATGACGGGTTATCTCGACGATGACACTGAGAATGCGGCGGCGTTCGTCGACCGCTGGTTTCGCACCGGCGACGCGGGAGTGATCGATGCCGACGGCTACGTTCATCTCACCGGCCGGCTGAAGGAGATCATCAACCGCGGCGGAGAGAAAATCGCGCCGGCGGAGATCGAGCAGGCACTGCTCGCGCATCCGGCAGTAAATGACGCCGCCGCATTCGCCATCGCACACCCGACGCTCGGCGAGGATTGCGCCGCCGCCGTCGCGTGGCGCGCCGGTGCACAGGTTTCGGAAGAGGAGCTGCGGCAGTTCCTCCTCGCACGTCTGCCCGCATTCAAGGTGCCGTCGACGCTGTGGATGGTCGAGGAAATCCCCCGCTCTTCGACCGGAAAAGTGCAGCGCTTCGGGCTTGCCGAGCGACTCGGCAGGGCGCCGCGCGAACCGACACGCCGTGCCGCGACTTCGCTCGAAATCTCGATAAGCGAAAGCTTCACCGAGGTGCTGGGTGCCGATGGCCTGCGGGTGAGCGATAACTTCTTCGCCCTGGGCGGTGACTCGCTGCGCGGCGGCCAGCTCTTGGCCCGGATCGGCGATCGCTGCGGTGTCGCGCTGCAGCTCGCTGATCTCTTCCGATACCCCACGGTTGCCGGGCTCGCACGCCTGATTGCGCGGTCTTCAGGTGGCATCGTGGTGGCGCACGCCGACGTGGGAAAGCCCGGTGAGAAGCATGTCGCGGACTAGGGCCAAGCCATCGGGCGCGCGCGCGGCGACGCGGGCCGCGCCCGGCGATTGCGCCCGTCACGCGGCGCGCCGCGCGACCCTCGACTTCGAGCGTCGTCGTCCTTACGTGCCGGATGCCGGGCCCGTGCAACTCGAAGCGCATGGCGTCCACCTGTATGCGTTTGGGCTGCAAGCCGACGCGGACGCATTGCGCACGTGGTCAGCGAACTTGGCGTCCGATGAAGCGGCGCGGGCGGCGCGCTTCGTGCATGCGGTACACCGCGATCGTTATATCGTGGCGCACGGTGTGCTGCGCGACCTGCTGTCGCGCCATTGCGGCCAAAAGCCGCACGAGATCGTGTTCGGCACGGGCGTGCATGGAAAGCCGCATCTCGTGCATCCAGGCGGTACCCGCCTTCATTTCAACCTCGCGCATGCCGACGACCGCGCGCTCATCGCCATTACCGGCGGCGCGTCGGTCGGCGTCGATCTCGAGCGCGAGCGTACCGACGCCGATCTCCTCGACGTGGCGCGGCGATACTTCCACGGCGAGGAATGGACCACGCTCTGCCGAACACCGGCAGCGCATTTTGCCGCGGTGTTCTGCGCCCACTGGGTCGCGAAAGAAGCGGTGCTGAAAGGCGCCGGCACCGGTCTTGCCTGTCCCCTCGATCGCTTTGGCGTGCGCTTCGCCGCGGACGGCCTCACTGCACATGTGACCACGTGCGACCCCACGCAGATCGCACCGGACTGGCTGGTACACATGCTTCCGGTGGCTGCCGGCTGGCGTGCGGCGGTGGCATTGCGGGACACCGGATCGAGCCCGCGCTTCGTGCTGCCCGCGGCGAGCGAGCCCTGCGCCACCACGGCGGATGGCGAGTTGCTGGAATAACCGCTACCAATCGTGACGCGTCGGGCCTCGCCGCGCACTTACTTGAGCTTGCGGTCTTCCTGCTTCGCCTGCTCCATCGCCTCCGGCTCCAGTAGCTCGACGCTCTTGTTGAGCCACACGAACGCGCCCCAGGCGGCCATCAAGGCCGCGGCCATGAAGCCGATTGCGGCGGCGTAGGGAAGATTCTGCGGTGCTTCGTTGCTGTACTTGAACACCGCGACCAATCCCTCTATTGAAAGAGAGACAACCAGCACGATCATGAAGCGGGACAGGAAGCGCCGCACACGGGTGGGCGCGCTCATGTGCGCCTGGCGCTGCACCTCTTCTTCGAGGATGGTCTGTCCCAGTTGAAGCGCCGCGACGGCCACGGTAAGGAGCGCGATCGTTTCCAGCACGGCGTTGACACGCTGTTGCATCGCGATTCCGGTCGCGGGATGCATGGCCTGCCACAATTCGTATCCGCTGAACGCGATCAGCGAGACCGAGCAGATGACGAACATGGCGCTGATCACGAAGTGGCCGACCGGGAAAACAATGTGCATCCTGGCGAGCACCTGCTGACCGTATTTAGGGCGGTTTGTCATTTCATCTTCTTGGTTAACTACAGTGGAAAGCGACGCGATCGCGACCCTTGAGCTTCAATATCTCCCGCGCCTCGTCCGGGGTCGCGATCTCACGACCCATCGCCTCGATCATCGCACGCGCAGCGCGGACCTGCGCCGCGTTGGATTCGGCGAGCTTGCCGGCGCCGAGCCACAGGCTATCCTCGAGGCCCACGCGTACGTTGCCGCCCATCGCTGCCGACATCGCCGCGATGGGCAGTTGATTGCGTCCCGCCCCGAGCACGCTCCACCGGTATTGATCTCCGAACAGCCGGTCCGCGGTGCGTTTCATGTGCGCGACGTCATCCGGGTGCGCGCCGATACCGCCCAGTATCCCGAACACGCTCTGGATGAAAAGCGGCGGCTTCACGACGCCGCGCTCGAGAAAATGCGCCGCCGTATACAAGTGGCCGATGTCGTAGCACTCGATCTCGAAGCGGGTGCCGTTGTCGGCGCAGGAGCGCAGGATGTACTCGATGTCCTTGAAGGTATTCCTGAAGATGCGTTCGTCGGACGTCGCGAGGTAGGTGCGCTCCCAATCGAACCTGAACGTCGAGAAGCGCTTGAGCATGGGGAAGAGCCCGAAGTTCATCGAGCCCATGTTGAGCGACGCGACTTCGGGCTTCAATTGCAGCGCCGGCTGCAGGCGCTCGTCGATGGTCATGGTCGCGGCGCCGCCGGTCGTGAAATTGATGACCACGTCGCTGCGCCGGGCGATGTCGGCAGCGAATTCGCGAAAGTACTTCGGGTCCTGCGTAGGATGGCCGTCCACCGGATCGCGCGCGTGCAGATGGACGATTGCGGCGCCGGCTTCCGCCGCGGCGACGGCCGCATCGGCAATCTCTTTGGGTGTGATCGGCAGATGGGGCGACATCGAGGGCGTGTGGATCGAGCCGGTGATGGCACAAGTGATGATGACGTTCGGGCTTGCAGCCATGAGGTTCTCCTCTACTCGGAATCGGGTTGCTGCCGTTTGTGCGCGATCAGCGCCAGCAGGCGCCGGTCGCGCCACCGCGTTCGCGCCTCGCGCTCGGCCGGTGAGCGCGGCGGTCCGAGCGCCTCGCCGACGCGGGCGGCGTTCGCGCCTTCCCACACCGCTGGCTGCGCCGGGTCGGCTGCCAGGCGCCGGTAGAAATCACTGTAGCGTGCGCAGTAATCGACAACGCCGCCCGGCGCATTGAGCTCGATGGTCGCAAACGGTCCGAGGAACGCCCATCGCAGGCC
>JBDUCE010000241.1:0-4700 GCA_040003635.1 Betaproteobacteria bacterium | reverse complement strand
AGCCTTCGCCGAATGATGAACGTACCCATTACCTTTTCATCGGCCCCCAACAGCATCATGACGGCCATGATCGGGACCGCGATCACGCCGTTGATAACCGCGCTCCAGAACAACGCCTTGATGGGATCGATGCTGGTGAAGTTGAGTATCACTCCGCCAATCGTCGCCAAGGCAACGATTGCGTAGAACTCCCGCGCCTCCCATAGCTTGAAGTCCAAACCGCCCTTCCACTGGAATGTCTCCGACACGGCGTACGCTGCCGAGCCTGCAAGCACCGGCACCGCCAGCAAGCCCGTGCCGATGATCCCCATGCTGAACAGGACGAACGTGAAATCTCCAGCAACGGGCCGCAAGGCTTCCGCCGCCTGGGCAGACGTCTGAATGTCGGTAACGCCTGAAGCATGCAGCGTGGCGGCAGTGCTGATGATGATGAACAAGGCGATGAGATTGGAAAACCCCATGCCGATGTAGGTGTCCGTCTTGATGCGGCGCAGTTGCTTGCGCCCACCCTCGGGATCGAGTTTCAGGGCGTTCGCCGCGGGGTCGGCCTTGATGTCCTCGACCTCTTGCGCCGCTTGCCAGAAGAAGAGGTAAGGGCTGATGGTGGTCCCGAACACCGCAACGATCACGGTAATCATCTCGGGAGAGAAGGTCAGCTTCGGCAACAGGATGCCGACGAGCACGTCTCTTACAGGCAGATGGATGGCAAAGATCACCGCCACGTACGCGAGCAAGGAGAGCGTCAGCCATCGAAGGTAGCGAACGTATTGGCGGTACGGCAGGAACACCTGCAACGTCAGACCCAATGCTCCGAATGCAATTGCGTAGAAATGCGCGCGTCCCCCGACGACCAGTCGCAACGCTTCGCCCATGGCGGCAATGTCGGCGGCAATATTGATGGTATTGGCGACCAGCAGCATGGCCACGATGGCATAAAGGACTACAGGCGGAAAATTCCGGCGGATGTTGTCGGCGAGCCCATGGCCGGTGACCCGCCCCATGCGTGCGCTCACCATCTGAATCCCGACCATCAGCGGATAGGTAAGCACCACCGTCCAGCCAAGTTGATAGCCGAACTGCGCGCCGGCCTGGGAGTAGGTGGCGATGCCGCTGGGATCGTCATCGGCCGCGCCCGTGATCAGACCCGGGCCGAGTTGCCGAAGCATGCCGCGTGATCTTTGGATCATGACTCTCTCCTCGTCGCGGCCAATCAGGGCGCGCCTTCATTGCGCACGCAGACACGCGAATGCCGTTGAATGGCAGTCGCGAATAACCTGCACGAAATTGATGCGGAGAAAGGCCAAGGTGGACAGCGCGAGCTGCGATACCTTGGATGCCTTCCCGGCTACCTGCTCCATCCGCCGGGAAAGCTCAGTCGGTCGACCGATCGACTGCGGGCTCTTGCGGCGGGCTAGTGTGGACTCCTACTGGGTGTGTCCAAAAATTCGCCCCTCAAAAAATGTGCCGAGCGGAAGATAACGTTTCACCCGCTGGATTGTCAACCGCCGTGAGGGCGGAAAATTGCGTCCCAATGCGGTCTGCGGAACAAGGGCCAGGCACGCGAGCCATGACCCTCCCGCAGAAAGAAGGTGGCTCCCTCCACAGGTCGGAGGCGAGCCCCAGTCAGCAGCAGCATGGCAGCCCATCGGCGCGACCGCAGCGCGGCAGGGATGCAAGACTTCCGTCCTCCTCCTGGATGGCGCTATGCTTTGGTTACGAATGCCGCTTATTTTTGTAACGCCCGTTCGAACTGCAAACATGAGATACAGTCAACCGATCAAGATTCTCCATGCGCTGTTCGCGCTTGGCATCACGCTGCAACTTCTGCTATCGAACGTGATGCGCCAGCCGCGGCCGGGGCGCCTGCGCACCGCGTGGGAAGCTCTTACGTTCACCGTCCACCAATACGTCGGCCTCGCGCTCCTGTTAGTCCTGATCGCCCATTGGCTCCTGCATCTGGTGGGGCAGTTGCCCAAGGGCCCATTGCATTTTTTCCCGTGGTTTTCGCGCGAGCGCATCGGCCGCCTCAAAGCCGAAGCGAAGGAATTTTTTCGGTTAAAGCTTGGCGACCCGGAAACGCAGGACGCGATCGCGGGGGCGATTCAGGGTCTGGGCCTCGTGATTGCGACCCTCCTCGCCATCACGGGTAGCTTGATCTTTTTCGGGATGGCCGACGATGGCGCGATGTCGGCGACGACCCGGGCGATCAGGCGAGTGCATACGACCCTCGCGCCGCTGATGTGGGGTTATCTAGGCATCCACATCGCGGCCACGCTGGTGCACCTTATCGCCGGTCATCGCTCGGTCTTCGCGATTTTCCGGCTACGGGGGGACTGACCACCCCCAGAACTCGCGTTTCGCCGGGATTGATGTCAGCGACGATATCGGCTTCGCGCGTCGGCAACACAACGATCTTCCTCGGCACCGCGGAAGGCGTTGCATTTCTCGCGCGCCGCTTCGTACGCCTCTTCCCTGCGCTCTTCTTCCGATTCGTACCGCATCTCGCTTCGCCGATAGGCTGCCCGAGACTCGCTCATGCGGGCGTTATAGTCGGCGCGTGCGCGATCGCGGCAAGCATCGCGCTGGGCTTCGCTGCCGGCCGCACAATTCGCGCGTGTTTTCTCATATTGCTCCTCGTTCCGGTCCCTGGCGTTGCGCCAATCGCTGCGTACTTTTTGTGATGCATCCTGCACCTTTTCACCACCGCGCTCGATGTCTTTGCCGGCGCCGGCGATCGTATTGCAACCGGCAAGAGAGATGGCGCAGACCGCCGCCAACGATGCTATCCATGTGTTCATCTAAGGCTCCAAGTCAGGAAGGGTTTTGCTGTGTGCGACACGTCTTGCAAGCGTTGCTCGTCACCCCCCACGAACCACCCGCGGGTTGCTCGATACGGTGGAACATTTTCGACGGCAGCAGGATAGGAAATGATCTGAAACGCCTGTAGGACGAATGGTCGTATCATCGCCGCATGGACCCACTTGCCAAATCCCGCCCGGACCCCCTCAAGGCCATCGCACGGCAGGTCATGCTGCAGCGCGGCCTGTTGCCTGACTTTTCTTCCGCAGTACGCGAGGAGACCAACGCCATCACCCGGGCCGCGATGGAGACGAGCCCTGCGATCCGTGATCTGCGCGGCCTGCTCTGGGCCTCGATCGACAACGACGATTCGCGCGATCTCGATCAGTTAAGCGTGGCGGAGCCGCAAGCCGGCGATGCGGTGAAAATTCTTGTCGCCATCGCCGACGTCGACGCCACGGTCAGGATAGGTTCTGCGATCGACGGCCACGCGAGCACCAACACCACGTCGGTCTATACCGCTGCCGGGGTCTTCCCGATGCTTCCCGAGAAGCTCTCGACCGACCTTACCTCCCTCGGTGCGGGAGAAGAGCGCCTGGCGGTCGTCATCGAAATGAGCGTCGACGCGAACGGCGCGGTCACCAGCGCCGACGTGTACCGCGCGCAGGTCAGGAATCGCGCCAAGCTTGCCTACAACGCGGTGGCCGCGTGGCTCGACGGCACGGCACCGGCGCCGCCAAGCCTCGCCGCGGTCCCGGGACTGGACGATCAGCTTCGCACCCAGGATCGGGTGGCGCAAGCGCTCAAACGGCTGCGGCACGACAACGGCGCCCTGAGCCTCGAGACTCTCGAGGTCCGGCCCGTGTTCGAAGACGACGTGCTCTCCGATCTACGGCCGGACACGAAGAACAGGGCCAAGGAATTGATCGAGGATTTCATGATCGCGGCCAATGGCGTGACCGCGAAGTATCTCGATCGCAAAGGCTTTCCCTCGCTGCGCCGGGTCCTGCGTTCGCCGCAACGCTGGCAGCGAATTGTCGACCTCGCCGCGGCACTCGGCGAACGCCTGCCGCCGACACCGGACGCGCGTGCACTCGATGTGTTCCTCACGCAGCGCCGGGCGACCGATCCGGTGCGATTTCCCGACCTCTCACTCTCCATCGTCAAGTTGCTGGGCTCCGGCGAGTACGAGCTCGAAATGCCGGGTGAGCCTGCTCAGGGTCACTTCGGCCTGGCGGTGAATGATTACACCCATTCGACCGCGCCGAACCGCCGCTTTCCCGACCTCATTGCGCAGCGTCTGTTGAAGGCGGCGCTGGCGGGGCTTCCGCCGCCGTACACCCATGACGAGTTGATGGGGCTTGCCACCCATTGCACCGAGCAGGAGGACAACGCCGCCAAAGTGGAACGGCAGGTACGCAAATCAGCCGCAGCGCTGCTGCTCGCATCGCGAATCGGTGCCCGGTTCGACGCCATCGTGACGGGCGCATCGGAAAAGGGGACATGGGTACGCATCTCCGGGCCAACGGTGGAAGGAAGAGTCGTGCGCGGATTCGAAGGTCTCGATGTCGGCGATCATGTTCGCGTACAGCTCCTCCACACCGATGCCGCGCGCGGTTTCATCGATTTCGCCCGCGCCGGTGCCGCGCCGTGAAAGCCAATCCCCGCACGCCGGTTGCTTACAAAAACGAAGTGTTCCTCGACAGCGAGGACGCCCGGCCGCTGCGCATCCTCGCCGAATACCTCGAACCGCTGGCAGCCTTTCGCCGCGAGCAGGTCTGCGACACCATTGTCTTCTTCGGCTCGGCCCGGCTGTCGCAGGACGGTCCGCTTCGCCGCTATTACGAGGAGGCGCGCGAGCTGGCGCAGCGGGTGACCGCGTGGTCGATGAGCCTGCCCTC
>JBDUCE010000240.1:0-4713 GCA_040003635.1 Betaproteobacteria bacterium | reverse complement strand
GCATTTCCTTCGGGATCAGCTGGTCGCGCGGAATCACGCCTTCGATGCGCCCCGACTCGACGATCACGTTGCCGCGCTCGATACGCTTGACCGTCCCCGTCAACAGGTTGTCCTGGCGCTCCAGGAAGTCGTTGAGGATCTGCTCGCGTTCGGCATCGCGGATCTTTTGCAGGATGACCTGCTTGGCCGCCTGGGCGCCGATGCGCCCGAATTCGATCGGCTCGAGCGGCTCTTCGACGACATCCCCGAGGTTGAGCGCAGGCTCACGCTCCGCCGCGTCGGTGATCGCGATCTGGTGTCCGGGCTCTTCATGCTCCTCATCCGGCACCACAGTCCAGCGGCGAAACGACTCGTAATCACCGGTTTCCCGATCGATCGAAACCCGGGCATCGATCTCGCCCGGGAAACGCTTCTTGGTGGCCGATGCGAGCGCCGACTCGAGTGCGGTGAATACGATTTCCTTGGGAACGTTCTTCTCGCGCGAGAGAGCATCCACCAGCAGCAGCAGTTCGCGGTTCATGTCGATTTTCTCCACTCAATCCTGGGCACGAGGCGGGCGCGGTCGATCTCGTCCATGGGGACGGTGCGGAGACCCAGGGGGGTCTCGAGCAAGACGGCGCCTTCCTCACAGCCACGCAGCACGCCCTTGATGCGGCGGGCGTTGTCGACCGGGTTGTGCAAACGCAATTCGGCTTCCTCGCCTGCAAAGCGGCTGAAATCGGCCGCCCGCGAAAGTCTGCGGTCAAGGCCCGGCGACGAGACCTCGAGCCGGTCGTAATCGATGTTCTCTACCGCAAAGAGCCGCGTCAGGTGCTGGCTCACCCGGGCGCAATCCTCGACGTCCACACCACCCTCCTTGTCGATGAAAACACGCACGAGGCGGCCCTTGGGCGAACTCTCCCAATCGACCACCTCATAGCCCATCGAAGGCAATGTTTTGGCGAGCAAATCGGCCACACTCATGAACCGGCTCTCAACGGTTGAGGAAAAAAAAATGGGCTATACCAGCCCATTACTCGAATTTCCCTGCATCTTCATCGCATAGCTGCGCGCAATTGCACGTGATGGCGTCACGCGATGGCGTCACGTGGTGGCGTCATTGCACGTGGGAGCGTTCCTCACGCCAGCACCGCGTGGTTTCGGCGTGGTTTCGCGTGGTTTCGGCGTGGTTTCGTTCTCCACGCCAACTTTACAGCCTTGAATTCTAGCAGAAAACGCCGGCGATTTGAAGTGTATTCGCGGTCTTGCCGTGGGGTGCTGGGCGGGTCCCGCGCGCGGTCGGCGACGCCCCGTTCGACGCGCAGCCGGCGAGGCCGGTAACATGGCGGCTGGACTCTCCCCGGAGCACACGTGCCTGAACCGCTGCTGATCGCGAAGAACCCGACGACCGAGCTTTCGCTCCTGCCCGCCCTTGCGAACCGGCACGGGCTCATCACCGGGGCGACCGGAACCGGCAAGACCGTGACGCTGCAAGTCATGGCCGAGCGCTTCAGCGCCATCGGCGTACCGGTGTTCATGGCCGACGTCAAGGGCGATCTAGCCGGCATCACCCAACCCGGAACGCTCTCCGAGAAGCTCGCCGAGCGGCTGAAACTGATTGGCGCGGACGCACCGGCGTTTGCCGGCGTTCCCGCTGTGCTCTGGGATGTCTTTGGCGAACAGGGCCACCCGGTGCGCGCAACGGTGTCCGACCTTGGCCCACTGCTTTTTTCGCGCATCCTCAATCTCAATGAAGTGCAGGAGGGCGTGCTGGCGCTGGTGTTCAAAGTGGCGGACGACAATGGCCTGCTGCTGCTCGATCTCAAGGACCTGCGGGCGGTGCTGCAATACGTCGGCGACAACGCCGCGCAGTTCACGACCAATTACGGGAACGTCTCTGCCGCGAGCATTGGCGCGATCCAGCGAGGGCTCCTCGGCCTCGAGCAGCAGGGCGCCGGGCGGTTCATCGGCGAGCCGATGCTCAATATCGACGACCTCCTCCAGACCATCGATGGCCGTGGCGTAGTCAATATCCTCGCCGCCGATCGCCTGCTCAACGCGCCGAAGTTGTATTCGACGCTGTTGCTGTGGCTGCTTTCCGAGTTGTACGAGCGCCTGCCCGAAGTCGGCGATCCCGACAAACCCAGACTCGTCTTTTTCTTCGACGAAGCGCATCTGCTGTTCACCGACGCACCGCGTGCGCTTCTCGACAAGATCGAGCAGGTGATCCGGCTGATTCGCTCGAAAGGCGTCGGCGTCTACTTCTGCACCCAGAATCCCCTCGACGTTCCCGAGACGGTGCTGGGACAACTCGGCAATCGCGTCCAGCACGCGTTGCGCGCGTACACGCCGCGTGACCAGAAGGCGGTCAAGGCCGCCGCCGAAACCATGCGCGCCAACCCCGCTTTTTCCACGGAAACGGCGATCACCGAGCTCGCGGTCGGTGAAGGGCTCATCTCCTTCCTGGATCCAAAGGGCAGACCCACGGTGGTCGAGCGCGCCTATGTGCTGCCGCCGGCAAGCCGCATCGGACCCATCACAGCCGCAGAGCGCAAGCAGGTGATGGCGCTCTCCTCCGTTGCCGGTGTGTATGACAAGACGGTCGATCGCGAATCTGCGTACGAGAGGCTCCAGGGTCGGGCGGCGCAATCGACCGCAACAATGGCAGCGAATCCCGGCGCCACCGCCAGCGTGGGCGACAGGATCAAGGATTCTTTGGGTGGACTCTTGTCCGGCAGCGGCCGCAAGGATAGCCTCGTGGAGGCCATGGCCAAAAGCGCCGTACGAACGATCGGATCGTCGGTGGGACGGGAGATCATCCGCGGTGTGCTGGGATCGTTGCTGCCGGGACGGCGGCGATAGCGGATCCTGTTCGTACCAATGTCGGAACGCACGCGCGCGTCGCGTGTGGTAGGGCCGCCGCCGTCGACGCCGGCCGCTCATAGGAGACAGGCAATGGGGTACCGTTATGCAAGGCTTGCCGGCATCGCGCTGATCGTTGCGGGGTGCACATCGCCTCCGGTACCGCGCGAGCCCATTCCGATAACTCCGCAAGCGGACGTGAAAGGCGCCCCGGTCGTGCGCCGCCCCATGGAGGAGACGCCGGCGCCAAATGCCGCCGTTCCAGCAACGCCCGCGGCTTCCGCCGCCGCCCCACCCGCGCCGGCACCCACACTCCCCTCCTCAAACATCCTTTACACGTGTGCCACGGATGTTGCGGGCCAACGCAAGCAGACCGCGATCGAGTTCACGGGGAAGGTGGGCGAGCTCTGCCGCAAACACCCGGAGATGGGGCCCTGCCAATACGAGCGCGAAGTGTGCAGGCGAGCGGGCGGACGGGTGTTTGCCGCCGACGGCAGTGAAATCACCGCCGCCACCGAAGCCGAATACGACAAGCGCGTGTTGCGCGTGCGCTTTCGCGCCAATTGACGCTGCGGACGCGCCCGGCATTCGAGGTTTCCCGCTGACGCCTGCGATCTCCGGAAGACTGCTGATCGAGGGATGGCGCTTCATCCATCACTCGTACGCGCTGGTGGCGCAGTCGCATTGCCTCTGCCTTCTCGACCGTCCGGAAATTACCCTGCGCTTCCGGGATCTGCCGTACTACTACGACACTTGGCGCCGCACCCGCGCCATTTTCCCGAGCTCTGACGAAGAGCGGCTGGCCGCCATTGCGTCACCAGAGGCAAATTTCCGGCCCGATGCCACGTTCAGTATGCGTGCCGAGCACCCGGACTTCCAGGCTCCCGAGCATGGTCGCAAGTTTGTCTTCGGAACCCCGGAATACCGGGTGCTGCTCGCACAGAACACAGGCGCCATCCGATCCGCGCGCGAAGTCGCCGAGACCGTGGACGTCATCACCCCGTCGCGCTGGACGGCGCTTGCGTACGAACGCTTTGGGTTTCCCCCCGACCGCGTGCACGTGGTGCCCCATGGAATCGATCCGCGCATCGTGCGGCCCGATGCGACAAGCCGGAGTGCATCGCGAAAAGCGCTCGGAGTCGGCGATCGTTTTGTGTTCATGTCGGTGGGGGCGATGACTCCGAACAAGGGCATCGATCTCCTCCTGCGCGCCTTTGACGAAGTCGCGCGCACCGAGCCCGATGCATGCCTGCTGCTTAAAGGCGCCGACGGACTCTATCCTTCGAAGGAGCTCCTGCAAGCCAGCATGATGGAGCTGCCTGCCGCCGCGCGCGAGCGCGTCGCGAGCCGGCTCGTTTACCGGGGAGAAACCTACTCGTCGCGCAACATGGCCGCGTTCATGCGTGCGGCCGATTGCTACGTCGCGCCCTATCGGGCCGAAGGGTTCAACATGCCCGTGCTCGAGGCGGCGGCCTCCGGCGTGGCGGTGATCTGCACCGCGGGCGGACCGACCGATGAGTTCACGCTTCCCTCGTTCGCCGCGCGCATCCGCAGCCATGTCGTACCGCAGCCATTGAGTGCAACGGAAATGGGCGAAGCGCTGTCACCGGATCTGGGTCATCTCATCGAGCTGATGCGTGCGGCGGCGGCGGATCGCGCCACTACGCAACAGCGAGGCGCCGCGGCCGCGCAGTACGTGGCGCAGCGATCGACGTGGGATGCGGTAACGGAGCAACTCCTCGATGCCCTGTTCCCGAGCGGGAAGCCGCAAGGGTGAGTATTGCGGGATGGCGGACCCCAAAGGCACAAGGCCCAACGGAGTAGTTGGGCCTTGAGTGGGAGGGGGTGTCTGACGATGACCTACTTTCGCAT
>JBDUCE010000239.1:0-4720 GCA_040003635.1 Betaproteobacteria bacterium | reverse complement strand
GTTGCTTTCCTTCCGCGTCGAAGTTCGCCGGATCGAGCCATCGCGTGTAAGCATCCTGCAATGCGGGCCGCTCCTGGTCGATTGCGGCGTACCACGCGGTGTCGCGGTTGCGTCCCCGCACCACGGTCGCCTGGCGAAAGATGCCTTCGAACGACAATCCCAGTCGCTGCGCCGCAACGCGCGACGGCGCATTGAGCGCGTTGCACTTCCATTCGTAACGCCGGTAACCGAGATCGAACGCGCGTTCCATCATGAGATAGAGCGCTTCGGTGGCGGCAGGCGTGCGTTGCAGCAACGGTGAAAAGGCGAGATGGCCGACCTCGATCGAGCCATTCCGGGGATCGATGCGCAGGTAGCTTGCCACACCGACTGCCTTGCCGGTGGCCCCGTCGACGATCGCAAAGAACAGCGGATCGGTGCTTTTGCACACGCCATCCATCCAGTCGCGATAGCTTTCGAACGTCGCGAAGGGCCCGTTGGGAAGGTAGGTCCACATCCTCCCGCCGGTGTCCAGCGCATTCGCAGCGTACAGCGCTGTCGCATGCATATCCGGATCGAGCGGCTCGACGCGACAGAAGCGTCCAGCCATTGGCTCACGCGAAGGAGGCTGCGCTCCCTCCCAGCCTGCGACGAGCACTCCGATCGGCTGTCCCCATTGATTCGTGTCATGTGTCATGAGTGTGACCTACCGGCTATGACGAAGCGGTGGAACCGGGCGGTGTCAGGTCGCGTCCATCTTGCGCCGCCGACACGCGCAGCGTTTCCCAAGCATCGCGGGTGAAGCTGCGGGCGACCATCATCGTGAAGGAAGTGGCCTCGGGCCGGTGGAAAAGCGCATTGACATGGCCGAAGAGGCTCTGCGCGCAACCACCCAGGGGAAAGGCACGCAAATGAAAGTCGAGCGGACAATGTTGCGCGAGAACGGTTGCGGCATGCGCACCGCGAAGGGTAAACGCGACGCGACTGGCTGAAACGTCAAAGAGCGCACCGCCGCGGGCGTTGAGCGCGTCGCGCTTCTCCTCGAAGTCCATGAGTGATGACGACGATTCGGCGCCGGCGGCGTGCATCAGCAGCCAGGACCGGGGACCCAGCCACAACGCCAGTAGCGCGCCGCCCTTTGCCGTGGTGTTCGCAGCCGTCGGCAGTCGAACGCCGAAAAGCTGTTCGACCTCGTCGATGAACGGCGCGCGCGTCGGATCACCCTGTACATTCCATGCGGTAGTGATCGCAGCTTCCACGAGGGTCAGCGGCGCCCGCCCTGGATGCCCTTCCCCGGCACTACCAACGGCGATTGGGCGCTGGTCAGACACGAAGCCGCGCTCCTTCCGGATCGATGAAGCAGGGAGGACCAACGCTGACTCTCACCTGCGCGTTGGCGAGCGGCGAAACTGCCCATAGTACTTCGCCGTGCCGCGCGCGCCCGTTGGCCAGCAGCGCCAGGGCGATCCACGCATCGAGGTTGGGGCTGTAGCACCACGAGGTCACGTGCCCGAGCATTGGATTCGGGAGTGCGTGATCGGGGTCCGCGACGATCTTGGCCGCGCGCGGCATCGGCGCGCCATCGAGGGCGGTGAGCCCCACCAGTTGCCAGCGATCAGCGGCCGTCAACGCCGCGCGCGCGAGCAGCGGCTTGCCGATGCACCATTTCGCCGGGCTGACAAGCTTGCCCATGCCAAGATCGTCGGCCGTGGTGCGCCCATCGGCTTCGGGACCGACGACGACATGGCCTTTTTCAATGCGCAACGTACCCATCGCCTCGGTGCCGTAAGGCATGATGCCGGCATCACCACCGGCGTCGATGATCGCCTCCCACATCGCGCGGCCGTGGTCGGCGGGCACGTGGATTTCGTAGGCGAGCTCGCCTGAATAGCTCATCCTGAACGCTCGTGCGGGAACGCGTCCCTGCACGGTTCGCACCTGACACGCAGCGACCGCGAGAAACGGAAACGCTGCGTTGGAGACGTCGATGTCCACGATCTTGGCCAGGACCTCGCGTGCCTTCGGCCCCGAGAGCGCTGCCGCCGCCCACTGCTCGGTTACCGACGTCGCATAAACCTCCAGATCCCGCCACTCCGCTTGCAACAGGTATTCGAGCTGCTGCATGACCTTGACTGCGTTCACCGTGGTCGTCGTCATCAGGTAGTGCGTGGCCGACAGGCGCGACGTGGTGCCGTCGTCCATCACGATCCCATCGTCGCGCAACATGACACCGTAACGGCAGCGCCCGACCGCAAGCGTGTCCCACTTGTTGATGTAGAGGCGGTTCAGGAGCTCCGCCACATCGCGCCCCTGCAGCTCGATCTTGCCGAGCGTCGAGACGTCGACCACGCCGACGTGGGTGCGTACGTTGCGCGCTTCGCGATTGGCGGCATCGTCTTCCGTTTCACCGGGCCGCGGATACGAATGGGGCCGCTTCCACAACCCCGCGTTCACAAAGCGCGCACCGTGCTCGCGGTGCCACTCGTGCATCGCCGAATAGCGTGTCGGCTCGACGTGGGCCGCAGTTTCGTGCCCCGGAAAAGCGCCCAGTGTGACGGGTGTATACGGCGGACGAAACGTGGTCGTGCCCACTTTCGGGATCGGCAGGTCGAGTTGCTCCGCCATCAGGGCGAGTCCGATGATGTTGCTGGTCTTGCCCTGATCGGTGCCCATGCCAAGCGTGGTGTAGCGCTTGAGGTGCTCGACCGACACATAGCCCTCGCGTGCCGCCAGCGCGATGTCGTCGACGGTGACATCGTTCTGGAGATCGACAAAGCGCTTTGCCGTCCGGTGCGCTGCGGGCACCGCCCACAGCGGCTGCAATGCGGCGATGCCGACGTCATCGGTTCGCGGCGAAGGATGCGGTGAGGACATCATCTGCGCGCCGGAGTTGGCGGCGGCGCCGGCGGCCCGGCCGGCCACGACCGCGGCGACGGCATCGAAGCAACCGTTGGCGGCGCCCGCCGGCAGGATGGGCAAGGGCGAGACGCCAGGCACAAACGTGGCCAGCCGCTCGTCGTAGCGGAGCTTGCCCCGCGCCTGGGAAAATAAATGAACGGCGGGATTCCAGCCACCCGAGACGCACACCAGATCACAGACGACGCGCGTAGCGGCGCCTCCGGCGAGCGATGCCACGTCGACACTGGCGACGCGACCGGCGCCGCGTGCATCGATGATGGCCGCGCCGGAGTGAATCGCCAGGCCCGAAGCGCGGGCGCGTTGGTGCAGTCCGCGGGTGAGCGCCGACGCCGGGCGGGCATCGATCACGGCAGCGACCGCCACCCCCGCGTCATGCAAATCGAGCGCGGCCAGGTACGCGCTGTCGTTGTTGGTGAAGACGACGGCGCGGGTGCCGGGCCGTACGCCATAACGCCTGACATAAGTGCGCGCCGCGCTGGCGAGCATCGTGCCGGGGAGGTCATTGTTGGCGTAGGCAATGCCGCGCTCGATCGCCCCGCTCGCCAGCACCACAGACTGGGCGCGTATTTTCCACAGGCGTTGCCGGGGGGTATGCGCCGGCGGCTCGGAAAGATGATCGGTGACCCGTTCGATGGCACCTAGCAGGTTGCCGTCGTAATAACCGAAAGCGGTGGTGCGCAGGAGCAGGGTAACGTCATCGCAGCGCGTCAAATCCCGGGCGGTGTCCGCGACCCAGCGCTCGACGGGACGCTCGTCGATCATCGCGCCGATGTCACCCACACCGCCGCCCCACGCTGCGCGTTCGTCGCACAGGATGACGCGCGCACCGGCCTTCGCGGCCGTGTGGGCGGCGGCAAGCCCCGTCACGCCGCCACCCACCACCAGCACATCGCAATGCGCGTACTGGTGCTCGTAGTGGTCGGGATCGGGCGCGAGCGCGGCGCGACCCATGCCGGCGGCGTGACGGATCACATGCTCGTATTTGAGCCACCACTTCGGCGTCGGCGGCCACATGAAGGTCTTGTAGTAAAAACCGGCGGGCATGAGGCGCGACATCACGTTGTTGATCGCGCCAACGTCGAAGTGGACCGATGGCCAGCGATTCTGGCTCGCCGCGCTCAGTCCGTCGTACAACTCCTGCATCGTGGCCCTGACATTGGGCTCGGTGCGTGCGCCCGATGCAGGGGAGATCTGTACCAGCGCGTTCGGCTCCTCGGCTCCGGCGCTGAAAATGCCGCGCGGACGGTGATATTTGAAGCTGCGGCCGACGAGATGCACGCCGTTGGCGAGCAGCGCCGAGGCCAGCGTATCACCCGCATACCCGTCGTACTGCACACCGTCGAACGCGAACCGAAGGGCGCGCTTGCGATCGATGATGCCGCCTTCCGGCAGGCGAAAGGGCTGCGTCACGGCGATTCTCCAGCGAGGTCGTCGCCGATCCGTGCGCTGCCGAGAATGTCGTGCGTGCGGGTATCGCGGCGAACCTTGAACCAGGTGCGGCAGCCGGCGCTATGCAGCCAGAGCTCGTCATGGGGGCCGCTGGGGTTGTCGCGCACATAGACGAAGGCGGCCCAGACAGCTTCGGGCGCATCGTTCCCCGGACGCTGCACCGTCGCATCTCCACCGTAGGTGAATTCGATCTGGTTGCGGGGTCCGCACCAGGGGCAGGGGATCAGCAGCATGACGCGTTCTGGATTATCAGTGCCCACCCGGCCGCCCGAAGGGCACTGAGCGGCCCCCTCGGGGGCAGCGAACGAAGTGAGCGTGGGGACGGTTCATCCTATTGAGGATTGCCGAAATGAGTGACAGCCGTTGCAAAGTT
>JBDUCE010000238.1:0-4727 GCA_040003635.1 Betaproteobacteria bacterium | reverse complement strand
TTCAATTAAGCCGCTTGCCCACGCTTCCGTGAAAGCAGGGCTGCTTTGTACTAAGGGGGGAAGATCAAAGTTTGTGGGCGACGGTCAAGGAACGGAGGGCGTGGTCAGATCGTTATGTATCCAGTTATTACCCGCGTTGACATCGATTCCCCCAGCCGGCGGCGGTTTGTTGAGATTGGTATATTGGAAAGTACCGAAGGGCTGGATCTGGTCGTCGGCAGGCAATTGCTTGCGATCCCAGCCGCCGCCGAGCGCACGGTTGAGAGCGACCGAGGATCTCAGTAGTTCGGCCTTGATCTGTACCGCGTCGATGCGCGCCGTGAGGGTGGCCACCTGCGCGTAAATCAGCTCGAGGCTGGACGCCAGTCCGCCCTGATACAGCTCCATGGTCAGATTTTGCGCTTTGAACGTCGCCCCGACGGCGGCGTCCTGCCGTTCGGCCGCGACGGTCAGCCGGTTCGTCAGGCTCAAATTGTTCTCGACCTCGCGAAAAGCGTTGAGCACCGTCGAACGATAGCGATCTTCCATTTCGCGATACGCCGACCAGGTCTTCTGCAATTGGGCGCGGCGATACCCGCCCTCGAAGGCCGGCACCGACACCAAGGAGCCATAGGACCAGAACCCGCTGACGAACTTGGCGACTTCGACGGCGGTGAAACCGACGTCGAGGATGCCTCCATCGGCTCTGAACCGCACATCCGGGAAAAAAGCGGCGCGGGCGATGCCGATCGCGCGGTTGGCCTCCGCCATCCGGCGTTCCATCACGGCGATGTCCGGCCGTCGCTCCAGCAAGGTGGACGGGATGGTCCCTGGAATTGTGAATTTCGGCAATCGAAGGGCATCGACCGGATCGATCTTGAAACTAGCCGGCACCATATTGACGAGGACCGCGATCGCTTGCTCGGTCACTTGACGCTGGCCTTGGATCTGCGCGTTCTTCGTCTCCGTACTAAACAACAGGGATTCGACGCGGGCGACGTCGAGCGCCGAGGCGATTGCGCCGGCGAACTGCGCCTTCACGATGTCGAGCGACCGTCTGTAGAGGTCGATCGATTGCTTGTAGATGGCCGCCTGCGCGTCGTACCCACGCAGTGTGAAATAGTCTGCGGCAATTTCTGCCTGCAGGCTGAGGCGGGCGAGCCCCCAGTCGGCGGCGCGCCCCTGGGCGCGGTAGATCTCGACGCGCGTCGCATTGCGGATCGCCGACCAAAAATCCGGCTCCCAGGACGCGATCCCGCCACCGGCCCTCAGGGGTCCAGTCAACGGAGTATCAGGGTCGTATACGGAGGGATTGACGTGTCGGCTACTGTCCGTAGCTTTCCCGCCGAGGCCGAGATGTGGAATCCGCTGTGAGCGGACCTGCATCATGACGTCGCGCGCCTGGACAAACCGCTCGCCGGCGGCCTGCAGATCCGGATTGGCCGCCATGGCCTGTTCGATGAGCTTGTTCAGAACCGGGTCGTTGAACAGCGTCCACCAGTCCGAACGCAGCTCACCATCGGATGGCCTCGCCTCCACGAACGGACTCGATCCTTGCCATGAAACGGGGACGACGTATTCGGGCGGTTGATACGTGGGCGCCAGATCGACGTGCGGCAGCCAGTCCGTGCTGCAACCGGATACGGTCAGCGCGATGACGGCGGCGCAGCGCGGCGCAGCGCGGCGAAGTCGCCATGACAAATGTCCGATCCACACGAGTCCCGAAATCATGGCTGAATCGGCTGCAGGGCCTGTGGCGGCTTCCGGAGCGGGGGCGGCGGCGCTTGAAGCTGCGGCGACTGTGCCGACTGAGAGGTCTGTGACGGCTGAGATGCCTGTGCCGGTTGAGGGACCTGTGCCGGTTGGGGCGAGGGCGGCGACGGCGTCACGGTATTAATGAGATCGTACCCAGGCGCCGGCGTCACGACGCGCACCTTGTCGCCTTCGATCAACGCGGCGCTCGGGTTGTTGATAACGCGGTCGCTCGTGGAAACACCTTCGGCCACTTCGACGGCGTTGTCCATGAGTTTGCTCACGGTGATGGGTTTCAAGTGTATTCGGTCGTCCTCCGTCACTACGGCCACTTGCGTGCCGTGCTCCTGGAACACCAACGCGGTGGACGGAATCGTAAAGACTTGGCTATCGACCGGCGCCGTGAGATGGACCTGGGCGTAGGAGCCTGGCCAGAGCGCTCGGTCCCCATTGTCGATCGTAAAGACGGTGACCGCGGTCCGCGTGCTCACGTCGAAGCCTTTCGCAACCGTCAGGAATTTCGCGGTGAACTGACGATTGGGCAATTGCGGCACCGTCACGTCGGCCGTCAGGCCCGGCTGCAGGAAGGACCCGAACGACGCCGGCACATTGACAAAGAGGCGCAGCATATGGACGTCGGCCACCGTAAAGAGATTGGTGATCGCATTCGGGGTGCTCAGATTGCCTTCCTTACTGACCAAGTCCCCGACGTTGATGTTGCGCTGGGTCACGACGCCGTCAAAGGGCGCGACGATCGTTTTAAACCGAATGAACGCGTCGATGTTCCTGATCTTTTGTTCCGCGGCTTTGACCATCGCCGCTTCGGCTTTCAACTCCTGTTCCTTCACCGTGATCGACTGCTCGGAGACGGCATGATTGGGGCGGAGCGCGATCCAGCGCTTCGCGGTCACCTCAGCGAGCCGATACCGGGCGCGCTGCGTGTCCAGATCCGCCTTGGCCTGCGCATATTCGGCGTCGAGATCCGGGGCGTTGATTTCGGCGAGGATGTCCCCTCTCTTGACCTGGTCGCCGTAGTCCTTGTACCACATCTTCACATAGCCCGTGACGCGGGCGTACATCGGCGCCTCGTACCAGCCCACAATATTGCCGGGCAGCGTAATGGTCTCGGTCGGAGCTCCCGCCTTTGGAGAAACGACGGCCACGGTGGGAACGGCCGCTTCGAGCGTCTGCTCGCGCAGCAGCGCGGCGTCGCTTTTGCTCTCATAAATCCGATAGCCGAGATAGAACACACACAGCAGGATCGTTAAAAAGGCAATGCGTTTTCCATTGAGTGTCTTCATCATGAGGCCTGTCCCTTTTGCCGAGCAGTTCGCCGGCTGTACATTATCGCGTACACGCAGGGTACGAGAAACAGCGTGAAGACGGTGGCCACGAACAAGCCGCCGATGACAGCACGGCCCAGCGGCGCATTCTGGGAATAGCCCGTCGCCATGGGGACCATCCCGAGGATCATGGCCGAGGCGGTCATGAGCACCGGACGGAAGCGGGTCTTCCCGGCTTCGATCGCGGCCCGCAGCGCGTCACCATGTTCTTGGAACCGCTCGCGCGCATAGGACACGACGAGGATCGAATTGGCAGTCCCCGTGCCCATGGTCATGATGGCGCCCGTCAGCGCAGGCTCCGACAGACGCGTATGGGTCAGGAACAACGCCCACGCGATGCCTGCCAGCGCGCCGGGCAAGGCCGTGATGATGATGAAGGGGTCGAGCCAGGATTGAAAGTTGACGACGATCAGCAGATAGACCAGCACGATCGCGGCGAGAAGTCCGAAGATCAGCTCGGCATAGGCCTCGTACATGAGTGCGGCCTGACCATGAATTTCCAGCGCGGCGCTGCCAGGCAATTCGTCCTCCATGCTCTTGGCAACCTTTTCGACATCCGTCAGCACGCCGCCGAGGTCGCGCCCTTCGGCAGAGACATAGATGTCCAACAGCGGCATGATGTTCCCGTGCGTGATCACGCCCGGCGTGCCCTCCGCTGACAGGCTGGCCAAATTGCCGAGCAACTGCACATCATGATCCGACGCATTGTTCGAGGAATCGACCGGGATGGTCTTGAGACTATTGACGCTATTGATCTGCGCCTGCGGCGTATAGACGTTGATCAGGTACGACATGCCGGTCTTGGGATCGAGCCAATAGACCTGGTCGACCTGTTGGCTCCCGGCGGTCGTCATGAGCAGATTGTCGGCCATGTCCTTCAGAGTCCTGTTGACACCGAGTCCGAACGTGCGGTTGCCTTCGACCATGAGGGTCGGCGTGCGCATCGTCTGCTGGATCACCACGTCCGCGGCGCCGGGGATCTGGCGCAATTGGCCCGCCAATTTGCGGGCGAACTCGTAGTTCGGGTACACGTCCGGGCCGTTGATCTGCACGTCGATCGGCGCGGGCGCGCCGAAGTTGAGAATTTTTGCGGTGAGATCAGACGGCTGGAACGTGAATGCGGTTCCCGGATAGCGCTCCCTCAAGCCCTTGCGGAGAATGCGCCGGTAGTCCCATACCGGCGACTTTTCATGCTTCAAGAGGATCGTCAGATCGCAATCCTGGGAGCCGATCGTCGGCGTCGGAATGAAGGCGAGGTTATGGGCGCCGACCGGCAGGCCGCAATTACTGACGATGTTCTCCACCTGATCGGGCAGCAACTCCTCGATGCTGTTGGAGACCAGCGTGGCAATGCGTCCTGACACCTCGATGCGCGTCCCGAGCGGCGCCCGCATATGCATCTGAATGACCCCCGACGGGATCTCGGGGAAATAATCGCGTCCGAGGAAGAAGAATAGAGACAGGGATCCCATCGCGATCACCAGAGAGATGGTGACGAAGGCGCGGCGACGGGCGATCGCCTGTTCGAGCAGTAGACCGTAGCGCTCGCGGAACCGATCGAAGCGGCGCTCGAACCCCTTCTGAAAGCGGACGAAGACGTTCCGCGATGGTTGCGCGCCGGGTTGCCCGTCATGCTTAGGCGTCTGCGGTGTG
>JBDUCE010000237.1:0-4735 GCA_040003635.1 Betaproteobacteria bacterium | reverse complement strand
GCGGCGCTTCCGTCATCGGGCCAGCGCGCGGTCACCGCCTTGCCGCGGGTATAGAACCGCACGCCGTCCATCCCGTGCACATGCAAATCGCCGAACAGCGAATTGCGCCACCCACCAAAGGAATAGAACGCCATCGGTACCGGAATAGGAACATTGATCCCCAGCATCCCGACATCCGTTTGTTGCTGGAATCGACGCGCGGCATGACCCGAACGGGTGAAAAGGGCGGCGCCATTGGCGTACGGATTGGCATTGACCAGGGCGATCGCATCCTCGAGTGCCGGCATGCGGACGATCACCAGCACCGGGCCGAAGATTTCGTCACGATAGATACTCATGCCGGCGCTCACCTCGTCGAAGAGCGTGGGCCCCACAAAGAACCCCGCCTCGTAACCGGTGACGTTGGGCTTGCGGCCGTCGACGACCAGGCGCGCACCCTCTGCCACGCCGCGATCGATATAGCCCATGATGCGGTCCCGTGCAGCGCAGGTGATGACCGGTCCCATTTCGGCGTCGGGGTCGGTGCCGGCTCCGGTCCGGATCCGCCGCACGCGCGCGGCCAGCCGATCACGCAAAGGGTCGGCGGCGTCACCGACCGCAATCACCGCCGATACTGCCATGCAGCGCTCACCGGCCGAGCCATAGGCGGCGCCGATGATGGCTTCGGTCGCGAAATCGAGATCGGCGTCGGGCATCACGATGGCGTGGTTCTTGGCGCCACCCAGCGCCTGCACCCGCTTGCCATGGCGGGCCCCGGTTTCGTAGATGTATTTTGCGATCGGGGTCGAACCGACGAACGAGACGGCCTTGATATCGGGGTGCACCAGAATGGCATCGACCGCTTCCTTGTCGCCATGCACCACGTTGAATACACCGTCGGGCAAGCCCGCTTCCTGGAGCAACTCCGCCATCCGCAGCGACATGGTGGGATCGCGCTCCGACGGTTTCAGGATGAATGTATTTCCGCACGCGATCGCGACCGGAAACATCCACATCGGGACCATTGCCGGAAAGTTGAACGGCGTAATGCCGGCACAGACCCCCACGGCCTGACGAATCGACCAGCTATCGACATCGGTCCCGACGTTTTCGCTGAATTCCCCCTTGAGCAGATGCGCAATGCCGCAGGCGAACTCCACGACCTCGATGCCGCGCGTGATCGAGCCTTCCGCATCGGCGAGCGTCTTGCCGTGCTCTTCCGTGACGATGCGCGCCAGCGCGCTTTTGTGCTGCTCCATGAGCTCGCGAAAGCGCATGAGAATGCGCGCCCGCCGCAGCGCCGGCGAGGCCTTCCATTGCGGCAGGGCTGCCAGCGCCGCGCGTGCGGCGGCATCCACATCGGCCGCGTTGCCCAATGGCACGTGCCGCACCGCTTCGCCCGTGGCAGGATTGGTGATTTCGCCGTAGCGCTGCGTCTGTGCGGCGACGGCTTTGCCGCCAATCCACAGCGGCAAACGCTCGAGTGTGGTCAGGTCCATGGTTGTCTCCCGTTTCCGTGACGCGCGTAAGTGAGGGTGACCATCGCGCCTTCGGCAAAGCGAGCCGGATCGCGCCACCACCGCAATTGTGCTGCAAGTGACTGATTGTGCGAGAGCATTGTTTGACTGCCAGCGCTACCGACCCGGTATCTCCCTGAAAAGAAAGGCCGGGTCGCGGACGACGGGTCGTAACGCCTTATGCTGTTCCCGTTGAACACTACGGCTCAATCGTTGAGGGTCGACCCGCACCTAACGCGCCATTGCGTGGAGCAGCCTGCGACGTGCGGCGCGTCAGGGTGTCATCCTACAGCGGTATCGCGCGTTGTCCGACTTCCATCCTGGACACGCGCGAGCATTCTCCGCCACACACTGGGCGGCCACGGACCCCCGTGACCGTCCGTGCGCGTGCTCACAACCACAGCAGGAGTAGGCATGAAACGTATTCTGATTTGTATGTTGGGTCTGGCCGCATGGTGCGTTGCCGGGCTCGCGGCGGCCTCGTTCCACACGTTTCAGTTTACCGAGATCTATTCCAACGCCGACGGCACCATCCAGTACGTGGTCCTGCGCGAGCAAAGCGGCCTCAACGGGGAGGACCTGTGGGCAGGCCAACGCCTTACCGTCACCCATGCCGGCCGCACGAAATCGTATGCCTTCCCGCGCAATCTGCCCAGTACGTTCACTGCCAACCGGTACGTCCTGATTGCGACGCAGGGATACGTCGATGCCAGCGCATCGGCATCCGAGTTCGCCTTCGTCACTCCGGACTTCGTGGTTCCCAACCAGTTCTTCCCGACCGACGCCGGGTCGATCAATTATGCCGGTGTGGACGACGTGTCCTACGGGTCGTTGCCGACGGACGGCGATCGGGCGTTGTTCGTGCCCCCCTCATCCGCCGATTTCGTCGATCGCAACGTCGCTCGCAATTTCGCAGGAGCCGTCGCATCCATGCCGGCGCTTGCGGTAACCGCCGTGGAGTACTACAACGCCGTCCTCGACCACTACTTCATCAGCAATCTTCAACCCGATATCGATGCCCTCGATTCGGGCCGCATTCCAGGATGGGTGCGTACGAAAGAGACTTTCTTCGTGTATGCCGCACCTTCGACGTTCCTCAATCCCGTATGCAGGTTCTACATTCCCCCGCAGCACGGCAATTCACACTTCTTCTCGGCATCGCCGGAGGAATGTGCCAGTATTTCGGACCGGATAGGCGTCGATCCCAACTACAGCGGCTATATCCTGGAAACGTCGGCCGCGTTCTACCTGGAGTTGCCGAATACCTCGACCGGGGCTTGTCGTTCAGGCACCACGCCGGTTTACCGTTTGTGGAACAACCGGGCTGACTCCAATCACCGGTATACGACCAGTCTGGCCGTCAAAGCGCAGATGGTGGCGAACGGGTATACGCCCGAAGGCTACGGGCGAGATGCAGTGGCGATGTGTGCGCCCATCTGATCGATGGCGTCTGCTTATCCGCGGGTGAGGGCTGGGGCAGCCTGACGCCCGCCGTAAGCGGCCGGCAGGGGTGGCCGCTTCGCCGGTGGTGACGGGATGGCTTCCGTTACCGGCCGGAGCGATGCGATGGGGGCCGTTCCCACGAGCGAGCCGGTTGCGGAAATCCGCGACATGACGACCATCCGCGACGCTCCCGCCGCTGCCACCGCAGGAATTTTGCCCGGGGGGCAACGCTCGCAGACCTTTGCGAGTTGGCGCATGTGAACCAAACGACGGCACCGTTGGCTGTCTACCTGGTGGAAGACTCGCCCATCATGGCGAATCTGCTGCGTCGGCTACTTGACGAAGAGCGCGACGTGCAGATCGTCGGCAGTGCCGACAATGCGGTAAGCGCGATTCTCGACATCGCGACCCTTCGCCCCCAGCTCGTCATCATCGATCTGGCCCTGAAAAGCGGCAGCGGTTACGACGTGCTGAAGGCCCTGCCAGGCCGGAATGGGTCGCGGCCAGCCGCCGTGATTCTCACCAATCTCAGCGCTGACGTTCATCGTAACCGGGCAGCCGAACTCGGGGCGGATCAGTTCTTCGACAAGAGCCGCGACATTGGGTTAATGTTGGCATACGTACGAGACTTCGCTCGAAGGAGGGCCGCCTCGTAACGATCCCCACCCCCAAGGATCTCCCCCATGGAAACCCCGGCTATCCGAGATACCGCAGTAGAAGCCTGCAAGGTCCTCGACGCGCTCGCTACCATCAGCATCGACCTTTCGTGCCATCGCCAAGGCAAGCCCGACCGGATGGTGCTTTCGGCGGGACGGGTGGGCGAGGTTTGTGACGCCATCGATGGTGCAGTGGTATCGCTGAAGAAAATCCTGCAGATCTCGGAACGTCACGGCGCAGGCCCGATCCCGGCGGAAGTGCTGAACAAGATCACCAAGATCAAGCCGGATTCCTCGTGACGCTCGGGTAGCTCGCAACCGGGCGATAAGCCGCAAGGCCGGCCCTGGACGCCCTGAGACGATCATCGCACGGTGCACTTGTGCGGCTCGTCCTACACGCGAATCGGCAACCAGCGCGTTCGACCCGCGGACGATTGCAGGTATGTTTGACCCTTGGCGTCAGACACCCAGGACGATCGATGAACAGGACTACCAGGACACACGCCGTTACTCATTCGCCCGTCTTTGCCCGGATCTTCAGCGCGCCGGACGCGTGGTCCTCCGCGCTGGTTTGCGAGAGGATGCGTGCAGAGCTTCTTCGCGGTCCCGCAGCCGAAGATGCATTCGTCGCCCTATTCGACGAATTCAGCGATTTCGATGACATGGCAAGGGAAGCTGTCCAGCAGCCCGTGCCTCAACCCCAGGCCAAATCCTCGAGCCGGGAACCACGTGACCGGCAGAAGAGTGGCCGGAATGTCCGGGGCCGGGTGATGAAGGAAACCCAGGCACGGCCGATGACGCAGGGTGCCGGTGCAACACGCCACATCGCCGGACAGACCCGCGCTCGGTAACAAGCCCGCGTTAACGGGCTGAACCGGGCTCTGTGCCAGCCACGCTTAGTCTCGGCGGATAGCGCTCTCAGCGTCTCCCCGCAACCCCGCGTTCGCGGGCAATTCCCAAGCTGACCTTTGAACCGAGCCGCGCGGCATGAGGCGGTGCTCAGCCATGCGGCGTGATCGCTGCGCCGCTGATCGCTGCGCCGCTGATCGTTGCGCCCCATCCGGGACTTCGAAATGGATACGGCCGGGGCCGCAGTTCGGGACCCGTCGGCTTTTATCGCTTCATCTGGATAACCAGATA
>JBDUCE010000236.1:0-4738 GCA_040003635.1 Betaproteobacteria bacterium | reverse complement strand
ACGCCCGCTTCAGGATCTTGGAATCAGGTGCTGGTGCCCCTGGTGATGATGGTGATACCCAGGCACGCGATGCGCGTCGCCGGGCTTGACGGTGATCAGGTTGATGTGCGTGTGCCGCACGCCGCGTTCGGCCTGGGTCCTGGCCGCGAAGGCGCGCACCACGGCCGAGGGGCCCTTCAGCACCACGGTTTCGAGGCAATGCTCGTGGTCGAGGTGCACATGCATGCTGGCGACCACCAGATCGTGCTGCGCGTGCTGCGCTTCGGTCAGGCGTTCGGAAAGGTCCCGGGCATGGTGGTTGTATACATACGAAAGACTCGCCACGCAATGCGACTGGGGATCGTCAACGAGGCGCCGGGCCTCGACCTCCCGCCGCAGGAGATCGCGCATCGCCTCCGACCGGCTGGTGTAGCCGCGCGCTGCGATCAGCGCGTCGAAACCCTTGGCTAGCTCTTCGTCGATCGACATCGTGATGCGTTCCATCATGCGCTCCTGAAAGCCGGCGGTGATCGATTATAAGACCGGGCTCGACGCGCCCGGCGACGACACCTGAGTAGGCTATAGTCATCGCGGATCAAACCTCTGCGCGATCCCGCGTTCGAATTTCATGCGCCTGGCAGTATTGGTTATCGCACTCTTGCTGACGGCGGGGCCGGCGCATGCTGCCGACGTGCCCAGCATCGCCGCGGCATCGGACCTGCAATTGGTGTTGCCGGAGATCGCCAGTGCCTTCACCCGGGACACCGGAGCGGCGGTGAAGCTCACGTTCGGCTCGTCGGGTAACTTTCGCCGGCAGATCGCGGAGGGGGCGCCGTTCGAGCTGTTCCTGTCAGCCGACGAAGGTTATGTGCGCGCGTTGCAGGAGGAAGGCAAGGCCCGCGACGAAGGGGCACTCTATGCGACAGGCCGGATCGCAGTGGTGGCAAGCATCGATTCGCCGCTGGTCACCGATGCAGCGCTGGAACATCTCACCTCCGCTCTGGCGGCAGGGCAGGTCAAGCGCTTCGCGATCGCCAACCCGGAGCACGCGCCGTACGGCCGGGCCGCGCAGCAGGCGCTCACGCATGCCGGGCTGTGGGACGCTATCCAACCGCTGCTGGTCCTCGGCGAAAACGTGGCGCAAGCCGCGCAATTTGCGACTTCGGGCAGCGCGCAGGGCGGCATTATTTCCTATGCGCAGGCGCTCGCGCTGGCGAAGCGCCTGCGCGTGCGTTACGCGCTCATTCCCGCGGAGTGGCATGCACCTCTGCGGCAACGCATGGTACTCATGAAAAATGCCGGCACGACGGCGCGCGCGTTTTACCGCTACGTGCAGGGCGACTTCGCGCGCGAAGTGCTCGCGCGGCACGGCTTTGCGATGCCCGCGCCCTGAGGAACCTCTGACGTGGACTGGTCCGCCTTTGCCCTTTCGCTCGAGCTCGCCGGCTGGACCGCGCTGCTCTTGGGGCCCGTCGGCATCGTGGCCGGCCGCGCGCTAGCGTGGCATCGATTCCGCGGACAGGCACTGGTCGAAGCGCTGCTGGCACTGCCGTTGGTGCTGCCGCCTACCGTGCTCGGGTTTTACCTGCTGCTCGCGTTCGGCGCGAGCTCGCCTTTTGAATCGTGGTATCGATGGCTAACCGGGCGCCCGCTGGTGTTCACGTTTTCGGGCCTGGTGGTGGCATCGCTCATCGTCAACCTGCCCTTCGCGATTCAACCGATGCAACGGGCATTCGAGGCGATCTCCACTGATGTGCGGGACGCCGCCGCGTGCTGCGGCATGCCTCCATGGCGAATTTTCACCCGGGTGGAGCTGCCGCTCGCATGGCCAGGCATCGCCTCCGCGCTCGTGCTCACCTTCGCGCACACGCTGGGCGAGTTCGGCGTGGTGCTGATGGTCGGCGGCAACATCCCGGGCGAGACACGCACCGTTGCGCTCGCCATCTACGATCGCGTGCAGGCATTCGACGACCACGGTGCCGGTGTCATGTCCGCGACTTTGCTTGGCATCTCCCTCGCGGCCATCCTGTTGGTTTATGCCACTACCAGCCGGCGCGTTCGCCGGCTTTGACATGAATCTGCCTGGACTCGAAGTCGAGCTCGCGCAGGAGCGACCCATTCCCCTTCGCGCGGCCTTTCGCTGCGACCCCGGTCGCGTGCTTGCGCTGGTGGGCCCTTCCGGCAGCGGCAAGACCACCGTGCTGCGCGCGATCGCCGGGCTGTATCGGCCGGCGCACGGCCGCGTCTTGTGCCGCGGCGCGACCTGGCTCGATACGGCCCGCGGCATCGCCCAAAGCGCGCAGCGCCGGCAAGTCGGCTTCGTGTTTCAGAACTATGCCCTGTTCCCGCATCTTTCCGCAGTGGCGAATATCGTCGCCGCCATGACGCACGTGCCGGAGCCGCAACGCGCCGGTCGCGCACGCTCGCTCTTAAGCCGCGTCCATCTCGACGGGCTCCAGGATCGGCGGCCGGCAGAGCTTTCCGGCGGCCAGCAACAGCGCGTCGCGGTGGCGCGGGCGCTCGCGCGCGATCCGGCGGTTCTGCTTCTCGACGAGCCATTTGCAGCAGTCGATCGGGTGACGCGACGCAAACTCTATCTCGAGCTCGCGGAGATGCGAAGGGAATTGCAGATGCCGGTGGTGCTGGTGACGCACGATCTCGATGAAGCCGCCATGCTCGCCGACGACATGTGCATCCTGCATCGCGGCGCGACCTTGCAGATGGGCGCACCCTTCACGGTAATGACGCGCCCCGCCAGCGTGCTGGTCGCCCGCCTGGTTGATCTCAAGAACATCTTCGATGCGCGCGTGGCCGCTCATTCCCAGGAAACCGGCCTGACCATGATCGACTGGGAAGGCGTGCGGCTGGAGGTGGGGAGCAGTGAGGCGCCTTGCCCTGCGCCGCCGTTCGTCGCCGGCAGCCACGTGGCGTGGGCGATTCCTGCCGACGGCGTGATCGTGCATCGCCGCGATCGTCCTTCCAGAGGCGAGCACGAGAACCCGCTGCAGGGCGTCATCGCTGATTTCGTCTCACTCGGCGCGCAGGCGGAGCTCACGATCCATGTCAATGGCAAGGCCGGCATGGCACTGCACACCACGATATCCACGCACGTCGCTGCCCGCAACCGGCTGGCGAAGGGAGAGCCTATCGGTGTTTCGCTCCTGGCAAGCGCGATTCACCTCATGCCGCCCACCACACCGGAGGCGCGGGGCGAAGAAGGTGTCGACGATTGGGCGAGGAGACGGTTCGGCAGCACCTCGTAAAAAAGCCGCGACCCCTCGAGGGGGCCGCGGCGATGGTTACCGATGACCTCGACCGGTGCTCAGTTGCCTTTGGCCTTGATTGCGTCGTCGGAATTGGGCGATCCAGGCAACGGCGCACGCAGGAACGGAAAGTCCGCCGCGAAATAGCCGTCGTAAATGTAGGCGCCGTCGGTGTACCGGAGCGCACCCGCCGGAGCATCGGCTGGTTTGCAACCCCCGAGGTTCAGCGTGCACAACACGCCCATCGCAACGCGGAGCTCGATGTCGACCACGTCGTCGCCGGGACGCCTGCCGTTCGGGAAGCCGGCATTGTCGCCGCCGAGCACCCCGAGACGGCTCTGCTTGCCCTTCGCCGTCGGCGCAATCGCCGTGTTGAGCCGCAATTGCTCCGACACCACCACGTTGGCTGGCTTGTTCAGACCGTCCACACCCGTGAGGAACGCCGCCACCAGGTCGGTGCGCGGGAAGTTCGTCGGCGCCTTCACCCCGGCGCTGCCGAACAGAATCTCGAGCAGGGCTGGGAGCGTGGGATTGGTGACGTAATCGGCAAACTGGCCGTCGTCCTTGGGCTCGCTGCCATTGAACTTGTTCTTGTCCTTCAAGCCGATGACGACTTCGTTCACCAGCGGCGCACCGAGTCGCGAGACCTGGACGAGCTCGCCGCTTTGGGTGGTCGGATCAAGGCCGCTCGCGGTGGTGGCCGGCAACACCTGGTTCGCCGGCAGGCTGGCAGTGGTCCAGCCGCCGATGATGGTGCCCTTGCCTTCGGTGAGGCACGCGATCGGCACTTCCATGATGATGGCCGTCACGTTCTTGTCGGCAAGGCTGTCGACCGTCGCAAATTCTGCCTGGGGATTCAACTCGACCGCCGGGTACTTGATGTTCACGAGATCGAACGTCTCGCCGAGGTTCACGACGAACGGGTCCTTGCGCTGGCCGACAAATACGCGACCGTTGCCGGAACAGCCGGGGATCACGATGTCCCAGACGTGCTTGTTGGCATACGGCAGGTAGTTCGAGATCGTCTTCTTGCCGATGTTGTCCACCGGCTTGTCGAACGTGGCGCCCCCGGTGTTCCAGTTCATCGCGGCAGTCTTGGTGCCGGTGCGGCGAGGACCGCGGATCACGTCGACGGTGTACTTCTCGTGAACGTTGAGTGCCGGATCATTGGGTGTGTTGACGTCCTTGGACCCGTTCTGGACCAGCGGAATCGAGACCTTCTTGCCGCCTACCGTCAGCTGATTGTCGTCGTTGATGTTCTGGAACTTGAACTGAAAGGTAATATTTTCCCGCGCGCCGCCATCGTTCGAGACATGAATCTCGTAGACGGCATTGGAATCGAGCTTGAAGTAATTCGGGCCGCCGTACGGATCCTGCAAGGGCAGGTAATTGGCAACCATGACCACGTAGCCGTCGCGACCCGGCTCGTAGCTGCGGAACATGTAGAAATCGGTGGCATCCACCTTGGGCATGCCCGCGATGAAGGGCGCCTCGCG
>JBDUCE010000235.1:0-4742 GCA_040003635.1 Betaproteobacteria bacterium | reverse complement strand
GCCGCGGCAGCGAGGTGAGGTAGTGCATGCCTTGCGAGTCGACGCTTTCCGGCGTCGCGTTGGTGGTGCTCATCGGTCCGTCCCACCCTGTTGCCATGCGCGGCGCTGCAAGCCGAAATAGCTCACCATGATGGCGGCCAGCAGGAACGGCACCATCGCCGTGGCGATGGCGGCGCCTTCACCGAGATTGCCACCCGGGATCGCACGTTGGAATGACAGCGTGGCCATCAGGTGCGTGCTGTTGAGCGGGCCGCCGCGGGTCAGCACGTAGATGAGCTGGAAATCGGTGAAGGTGAACAGCACCGAAAAAGTCATCACCACGGCGATGATGGGCGTCAGCAGCGGCAGGGTGACGTGGCGAAACTGCTGCCACGGCGTGGCGCCGTCGAGACTCGCCGCTTCGTAATAGGAAGGCGAGATGGTCTGCAAGCCGGCGAGCAGCGTAATCGCCACGAACGGCACGCCGCGCCAGATATTCGCGGCGATCGTCGAAAAGCGCGCGTTCCAGGGACTACCCAGGAAGTCGATGTACTGGTGGATCAGCCCCATGCGCATCAGCGCCCAGCTGATGATGGAAAACTGCGAATCGTAGATCCACCAGAAGGCAATTGCCGACAATGCCGTCGGGACAATGAAGGGCAGCAGGACAACCGCGCGAAAAAACGACTTCAGCGGCAGATGCTTGTTCAGGAGCACCGCCAGCCACAGCCCCAGCACGAATTTGATGACACTGGCCACCGTCGTATAGAACAAGGTGTTGAAAAGTGCCAGGCGGGTGACGGCATCACCCCAGAGGAACTCGTAATTCTCGAGCCCGACCCACTCCCCGGCGCGGCCGATCTTGGCGTCGGTGAAGCCGAGATAGGTGCCGAGCCCAAGCGGATAGGTCAGGAATAGCAGCAGCAGCGCCGCCGCCGGCACCATGAACAGGAGTCCCAGCACCGTGCGATTGTCGAGCGCCCGTGACAGCGCAGAGCTCGGCTTGGCAACGACGGTCATCGGCAGGCCGGCGGTCGCGGGGTGGGAGACGAGCTTGACGTCAACATGGAGGGTGGCCTGCAAAGTCCGGGACAGCCGTTCCCCGGTCGAAGCCATGACGCAGTGCTTTCGACCCGCGAACAGTGCTCACCTTCGGGCGGCGAGCCGCCCGAAGATCTCTCCTCATACCTTGTAGTAGCGCTCCGCCCGTTTCTGCGCGCGTTCGGCGGCCTCCTTTGGTGTTTTCGACCCGGAGGCGGCTTCCGCGACCATATTGACGACGATGAAGTCCGCCAGCGCACCGGCGGATGCGTAGCCCATTTTCCCGGCGTTGCCGGAGGGCAGCATGTTGACCATCGAGTTCCGGTACGGCGTGTGCTTCGGATCCACCGTCCAGATCGGATTTTTCTCGTAGGCGCGCAGCGCCGGCGTGACGTAGCCGATCGATGCCTCGACCCACGGGTTGATCTGCTCGGCCTCCATCATGAAACGAAGGAACTCCTTCGCCGCCTTCGGGTACTTCGTGTATTTGAAAATGAGCTGATTGAAGAAGAGCTGGAACTCGGTCGGTCGCCCGATCGGGCCGATCGGCATGTTGGCGTGGTTGATGTCCGCGGCCAGTTCCTTGACCTTGGGGTCGGCCGAGGTCTTCGCCGCGTAGTAGATCGAGATGCCGTTGTTGGTGAGCGAGATCTGGCCGTCGAGAAAGGCCTTGTTGTTGTTGGGGTCGAGCCACGACAGCGTCCCGGGGACGAACGTCGCGTAGAGCTCCTTCGCGTACTCGAGCGCCTTGACCGTCTCGGGACTGTCGATCACGACCTTGTTGTCCTTGTCGACGAGCTTGCCGCCGAAGGCCCAGACCAGCCACTGGCACCAGGTATTGCCGTCACCGGTCGCGTTGCCGAGCGCAAACCCGGGTGGCGTTCCCTTGTCCTTCAGCGCCTTGCAGAGCTTCAGGAAACCGTCGGTATCCTTCGGAAAACTATCGAAGCCGGCCGCCTTCATGTGGCTCTCGCGGTACACCATGCAGACGCCGGCTACGCCCAGGGGCACGCCGATCCACTTCTTGCCGTCTGGCCGGAGATACGGATCGCAGACGGGATACCAGCCGCCGTACTTCGCGCCCAGGTAGGTGCAGACGTCGGTCACGTCCACCAGTTTTTCGGGGTAGAGATTGGCGTCGTCGTTGGTGGAAAGGATGATGTCCGGACCACTGCCGACATTCGCGGCGACGGCCGCCTTGGGCCGCACGTCCTCCCAGCCTTCGCTGTCGACCCGGACGTCGATGCCATACTTGGCCGAGAACTTCTTGACGTTGACCATGTACTGGTCGATGTCGCCCTGGACAAAGCGGCTCCAGCGCAGCACCCGCAACTTGGCGCCTTTTTCGGGCGTCATCGTGAATTGCTGTGCCGCGACGTTCGCCGGGAACAAAGCGGACCCCGTGCCCAATGCCGCGCCGGCGGCGACACCGGCGGTTGCCTTCAGAAAATCGCGACGCTTGATATCACTCATTCACTCCTCCTATGTGGTTATGCGCTTTGCTTCAAGCCCGGTGCGGCGAGGATACCGGGCCGTGACTCCTTCACGCAGCGAGCCGCCGTCCGCTCGCCGCGTCGAACAAATGGGCCCGCCCAAGATCGGGTGAGAGCATCACCCGATCCCCCGGCCGGCAATCGGTGCGATCGCGAATGGTCGCCGTGACTTCCTGGCCGTTCACGCGACAATAAAGCTGCGTGTCCGCACCCGTCGGCTCCACCACGATCACTTCCGCCGGCAGCCCCGCGGTATTAGCGAGGCTGCAGTGTTCGGGACGCATCCCATACAGCACCGGTTGACCCTCCGTGAACTGCGCGCCGACCGGCAAGGGCAGGGTTGCACCGCCTTCGAATGCGGCGTGCGCCGAGCCGCCGTTGGCACGCACGGTTGCCGGGATCATGTTCATGGCCGGCGAGCCGATGAATCCGGCGACGAAGATATTCGCGGGACGGTCGTAGAGCGCCAGCGGATCACCGGTCTGCTCGATGACGCCATCGCGCATGACCACGATCTTGTCGGCCATGGTCATGGCCTCGATCTGGTCGTGCGTCACATAAATCGAAGTCGTCCTGAGGCGCTGATGCAGCTCCTTGATCTCGGTGCGCATCTGCACCCTCAAGTTCGCATCGAGATTGGAAAGCGGCTCATCGAACAGGAAAACCTGCGGATCGCGCACGATGGCCCGGCCCATGGCGACCCGCTGCCGCTGGCCGCCCGAAAGCTGCCGCGGATAACGATCGAGGTAAGGCACGAGACCCAGGATATCCGCCGCCTTCTGCACCCGTTGCGCGATCTCCGGCTTCGGCTGTTTGGCGAGCATCAGCGCAAATGACATGTTGTTCCGCACCGTCATGTGCGGATAAAGCGCGTAGTTCTGAAACACCATGGCGATGTCGCGCTCCTTGGGCGGCACGCGGTTGACCACGATGCCGCCGATCGCGACCTCGCCTTCGGTGATTTCCTCCAGGCCCGCGATCATGCGCAGCAGGGTGGATTTGCCGCAGCCGGAGGGACCTACCAGGACGCAGAACTCGCCGTCGGCAATCCCGATATCGACGCCGCGGATCACGTGGGTCGAGCCAAAATGCTTGTGTACTGCGCGAACGCTGACTGCTGCCATGCTTCTCCTCGAACTGCGCGCACCGTCGCACCGCGCGCGATGCGCGGCGTGCGGCGGCATGGTTTCGCAACGTGACCTAAGGGCGGCGGCTGCCCGGGCTGACGACATAGTCCGGCCGGCCCGTCGCGAACCAGGTGACGATATTCTGTGCTGCCTTCCGGCGCAACTCCCGCTCGGCCTGCACCGAATAAAAAGCGGCGTGAGGGGTGAGGATGACCCGCGGGTCGCGCAACAGCGGGGAGTTGTCCGGCACCGGCTCCTCCGGCAGCACGTCGAGCGCCAGTCCGGCAAGCGTTCCCGCCGCCAGGGCGGCCAACGCGTCGCCTATATTCACCACGGCGCCCCGAGCCGTGTTGACCAGATAGCCACCGGGCTTCATCGCCCCCAATACCGCGGCATCGATCATGCCGCGCGTTTGGCCGGTAAGCGGCACGTGCAGCGAGACCACGTCGCTCGCGGCAAACGTTTCCTTCAGGCCGGTGCGTTCGACGTAGGCGGGGAAATCACCATCGATGATGTAGGGATCGCATGCCACGACCCGCCGAAAGACATTCCGGCTGACGTGCGCCATGCGCTTGCCGATGCGGCCCAGGCCAACGATCCCGAGGGTCATGTCGCTGGCACGGCGAATGGGACCCGCCGACAAATAATGCCAGCGGCCGGCGTGCACATCGCGATCGTAGCTTACGATGTGACGGATCGACGCGAGGGCCAATCCCAGGGCGTGGGTCGCCACCTCGCCCACGCCGTAATCGGGAGAGTTGCCGACCCACACGCCGTGCCGGCGGCACGCCTCGGTATCAACGGTATCGAAGCCGGCGCCAATGCGACTGACCAGGCCGAGTCGCGGCAGCGCTGCCACCACGCGCTCGGTGATCGGCGCGTATTGCAGCAAAATGGCCTCGCAACCCTTCGCGGCATCGATCACCGCTTGCTCGGACTTGCATTGCGCCAACGTCAATTCCAGGCCCGCCGCGGCAAACAGCTGGCGCTCGAGATCGATGTCGGGATAGTCGTTGTCGGCAAAGAGGACCTTGGGCATGGGTTTGGAGTGTGGAGCGTCGAAGCAGCCGCGCAACGGTACGTGGCGGCTTGCCGGCGGTCA
>JBDUCE010000234.1:0-4775 GCA_040003635.1 Betaproteobacteria bacterium | reverse complement strand
TGAAGCGGCTGGTGCCGTCGGGCATCACGCCCTTGCCCTGGGTCGCGCGGATCGCAGTGCAGAGATTGGTCTTGCGCGAGAGGCAGGACTTGCATTGCCGGCACTCGGGCGTGTAAAGCGGGATCACGTGGTCGCCCTTCTGCACGCTGGTGACGCCGGCCCCGACATCTACCACCACGCCCGCACCCTCGTGCCCGAGAATCGCCGGGAACAATCCCTCGGGGTCGGCCCCGGAGCGCGTGAACTCGTCGGTGTGGCAGATACCGGTGGCCTTGATCTCGATCAGCACCTCGCCGGCTTTTGGGCCGTCGAGCTGCACCGTCTCGAGACAGAGCGGCGCGTCGGCGTGGTGAGCAACTGCGGCACGTACGTTCAATGTCTGCTCCGTGAATGAGGTGCATCGAAGCTAGCACACTAGGGACGAGCCTCCCTGCCGCCTTCATGTTCCTTGCCTCGTCCCCGGTTGCCCTCGGGAGCCTGATTTGGCTCACCGCGCCCGCCGCCGCGCACCCCGGCCGGAGGACTCACCGGTTGGTTGGGGCTGCCGCGACGCATTTCCTGAGGTGCCGGGCTGGGAGCCGGCGCGGGCCCGGCGGGTGGGGCAACTGAATTCGGCCGACGATCGCGGGGGACGCCGGCATTGCGCGACGGCCGGTTGTCGCCGGCGGAGGAGCCGCGATTGGAAGCCCATGACCTGCACAGGCGCGCCGGGCGCCAATACCGCGACTGGCGGAAAGCTCGTATCGGGACCGCCACGGCCGTTGACGCTGCGGGTGGTATAAGCCTCCTGCGCCGCAACCGCGACCGGAACGGCCAGGACGACAGCGGCGAATCCAAGGCTCAACAGTGTGCGCATGGCGATGCTCCCGGCGGGCTGGTGGTCGGGCGAGTGTAGCGGCATTGCGGACCCTCGCGGTGTGCTCGAGGTTTGAGGAACCCGCGTCCCGAAGGGTTCGCCGCCCGCGGTTGTAAACCATGATCGACACCGCACTCAGGCATCGCGTTGCTGCGCGTCATTTCTCCGTGGCGCAGACACGATCGCGATAGCGTCGTCGGCGCCGAGCTCCTCGACCTCGTACCCGGCGGCAATCCACGCGTCGAGACCTCCGTGAAGCGGGCGCACTTTTTCGAAGCCGCTATTCATCAGCAGCTTGGCGACCTGCGCCGCGGATGCCTCGTTCGGGCACGAGCAGTAGAGAATGATCTCGCGGTCGCGCGGCAAATCCCTGACATGGTGATCGACGGCCTGGAGCGGCACGTGCAGCGCTCCGGGGATCTTGCGCGGCTCGAGCGCGCGCGCGGTCGGCGATCGGACATCGACGATCAGGGGCTCGGCGCCGGCATCGATGAGTTGGTACAGCTCGTCGACGCCGATGCGCGCCATGCGCAGCATGGTGAAAAAGCGCCGCCGCTCCCACCACTTGAACGCGATATACGCCGCCAGCAGCGCGACGACCACGACAACGGCGCTCGATCCGATCTCATCCAGGCGCGTCAGCAGCCCCTCCATCTTCGGCCCGAGCAACATTCCGCCGCCGAGACCGGCACCGACCCAAAGCGTGGCGCCGATGGTGTTGAAGAACAGGAAGCGCAGCCAGCCGATGCGCGTCGCGCCGGCCAGCGGCGGGGCGATCGTCGCCAGACCGGGGACGAACTTCGCGATCACCAGCGCATTGACGCCCCATCGCTCGAACCGCGACTGCGTCTCGCTCACGCACGAGTCGGGCGTCAGGGAAATCCGGCAAAGCAGCTTCATCACGCCGTTGCCAAAGCGCCGGCCCGCAATGTACCAGGCAGTGTCCGCGATCGAGCACGCCAGGATCGCCACCACGAACAGCCATGGCAGCGACAGCCGGCCTTCGGCGGCAAGCGCGCCGGCGACGACCAAGGTGGGAATCGCGGGTACCGGCAAGCCGATCTGCTCGACGAGGACATTGACGAACACGATTCCGAGTCCGTATTGCCCCAGCAGCGCAACGAGGTCATGGGTCATGCTGGTATCCAGCTAGCGCTGCTCCTCCGCGTGCTGGATTCTCTCTTCGGTTGCCGGATGTGTGCTCAAGTATTGCAGCAGCGAATCCGGGTCTTCCTTCGTGCGCTGGTGCAGGCGCAGCCGGCGAAGGAGATCGGCGAAAGCCTGCGGTGACTGGCCGTGCCGCTTGAGCATCGCCAGGGCGTAGGTGTCGGCCTCGTACTCGAACTGCCTCGAGTAGCGCGTTCTGAGCAGCACCGCGGGCAACGCCGCGGCCAGGAGCGTCGTGCCGACGGCGTCGCCGGCAAGCGCCGTCATCAGCACCGCCAGTCCCGAATCCTGCAGCACGAGTCGCATCGCATGGTGCCCGTGCACGTGGCCGGCTTCGTGCGCGACGACCGCAAGAAATTCTGCCTCGTTGGCGCTCTCGCGGGCCATTTCGTCGGTGACGACGATGATGCCTCCCGGCAGTGCGAGCGCATTGGGGGTTGGCACTGCGGAACTCGAGCCGGTAGTTCTGCGCGTCTTCGCCGTCGGCGAAGCGGGCATAGGCTTCCCGGCGCTCGTCCATCTCATCCTCGGTCAGCGTTGAATGTCTGAAGATGGTGCGGTCGAGCAGCGCCAGCGCCTGCTTGCCCATGTACGCTTCCACCTGCGGACTGATGCGCCGCGACACGGGCTCCGCGGCAAGGGGCAGCACGAAAGCGACGATCAGCCATACCGATGCCGCGGTGAGCGCGAGCCCAGTCAACGCGGCCCACCACCGCGATTCGATGGCGAAGGCCGCGCGCGCCAGGACGCCCGTCGGCGGCCAGAGCGAGGCGACGACTTCGTGGGCGGAGGTCGCGATGAGTCCGCCACCGGGCAGGCGCAGCAGGCGCGGAACCCCCGGAATGGGCGCGTCGGCAAGGATCTGCTCACGTTCGATGGTCAGCGGCGGCAGGACCGAGCTTTCGATGCGCACCTCGCTGCCTTGCGCCTCGACGCGCACCGGCGTTCCCGTCGCGCGTATGCCATCGTAGAGCACGCCTTCGAAGGCGGTCATAAGGACACGTCCACGTCGAACAGGTCGCTCACCTCGGAGCCCGTCGCACCGATCTGGCTTGCGGCCGTTCCCGTGAAATCGGAAGGTGTCGCTTCGCCGAGCAGATACAGATTCCTGGCCCGATAGCGAGCCATTCGCATGGTCACCCAGGCCGTGGCAAGGCCTACGGTGGCGAGAATGGCGACGATGTTGCTGATGTACAGCCATACGAGGTCGCGTGCGCGCAAGGTGCTGCGGCAGCGAAGCGGTCCGAGAACGACGCCGCTCAGGGTCAGATTGCCGATCCGCGCCCGAAGGAATGCAAATGCCGCGATGTAGCTGAGATAGATCGCCACCACTGGCGCTAGCGCGGCAACGCCGACCGGCGAATCGTGATCCGCCGCGCCGGCCGCAATGACCATCCCGGTCGCTACCGCCACCAAAATGATCATGGTGCCGACGATCATAAGCACCGCGAGCAGATAGGCGAGGAGGAAGCCGCCCAAGGCAAGATCGGCGCTCATCGGCGTCGCTCCGAACCGATAATGCTCGATGATGAAGCGGGCGCGGCGCATTCTGGCGTACGGGTAGGCGAAGCCGAGCGTCACTACCGCCAGCAGGCCGAAGCCGAGAAAGACCTTCGCCGCCTCGCCGATGCCGCCGTTGAAACCGAAGGTGACATTGCGCCAGGCCGAATTGCGGGCATTGAAGCGCGATGCCGCAACCACGATCCAAGGCGTGAGCACCAGCAGGACGACAATGAACACCAGTTGCGCGAGGGGCAGCACGTGGCCGCCGAGCGCGAATCCGCCGAGCAGGACCAGCGCGATCACGCGTCCTTTAAGGATGGCCAGCGGCGTTGCGCGGAACTCGAATCCGGTCCCGTCGAGCTCGGTGTGCGAATAGAGGTAACGCTTCTTGCGGATCTTGCCCCACGCCGAGTAAACGCCGAGCGTGACGACGGACAGGAACAGACTGACGGCCCAGATCCTGAAATATTCGCCGGTCCGACCGGTGAAATTGAATCGGTAGGTCGTCAGTGGCATCGGCCCGAGGTTGCTCAAGCGTTTTCCCTCGGGATGGTGTCGGGCCATTGTACCGGGCTTGCTGCCGCAAACGCCGGGTGGCCGCGGCAGCAAACGCCGGGTGGCCGCGGCAGCAAACGCGGGACGGAGTGAGAGACCTTATGCTAGATTCACCGAAAAATTTGCCGTTGCGCCGCGATACATTGCTGAACTCATTGCTCAACTCATTGCTCATCAGTCATGGCTGAAAAAGACCAATGGGCATTTCCGCGCGAGCTGCAGCCGCACGCGGAGGAATACGCGTTCGACCTCAACGCCGCCCTCAACGCGGTGGTGGCGCTTCGGGCGGACATCCCGGAGGACGCATTCACCGCGGCTATCCTCGGCACCGAGCGCACCGGCAACGGCGTGGTCATTCGCGACGACGGGCTCATTCTCACCATCGGCTATCTGATTACCGAGGCGGAAACCGTCTGGCTCACCGCCAACGACGGTACCGTGGCCCAGGGTTACCCGCTGGCGTACGACTTCGCCAGTGGATTCGGCCTGGTGCAGCCGCTTAGTCCGCTGGGCGTGCGGCCGCTGCCGCAAGGGTCGGCGGCGCTGGCCGAGGTCGACGATGACGTGATCGTGATCGGCAACGGCGGCCGGACTCACGCGCTCAAGGCGCGGATCAACGACAAGCGCGAGTTCGCCGGTTACTGGGAATACCTGCTTGACCAGGCGCTGTTCACCGCCCCCGCGCACCCCGAAT
>JBDUCE010000233.1:0-4778 GCA_040003635.1 Betaproteobacteria bacterium | reverse complement strand
GCGCTGGCGCTGTGCCGCGACCAGAACATGCTGCTCAAGGTGTTCTCGATCTTCGTGCCCGGCACGCTCAAGCGGGTCGTGATGGGCGCGGACGAGGGCACCCTGGTTCATTGCTAGGAGGATTGCGATGATCTCCGATGTCAAGAAGACAGCCGAGCAAAAGATGGGCAAGTCGGTCGACACGTTGAAGGCCGACCTGGGCAAGGTCCGGACCGGAAGGGCGCATACGGGCCTGCTCGACCATATCCACGTCGATTATTACGGATCGCCGATGCCATTGAACCAGGTCGCCAACGTGACTCTGGCGGATGCCCGCACCATCGCCGTACAGCCCTGGGAAAAGAAGATGGTCCCGGTGGTGGAAAAGGCAATCCGCGATTCGGACCTGGGTCTCAATCCGGCGACGGCGGGTGAGGTGATCCGGATTCCGATGCCGGCGCTGACCGAGGAGCGACGGCGCGATCTCATCAAGGTCGTGCGGCATGAAGCCGAGAATGCACGGGTGGCGGTGCGCAACGTCCGTCGCGATGCCAACGAGCATTTGAAGCGGTTGCTGAAGGACAAGGCCGTTGCGGAAGACGACGAGCGCCGCGCCCAGGACGACGTGCAGAAGCTGACCGACCGCTTCATCGCCGAGATCGACAAGCATCTCGCGGCGAAAGAAGCCGATCTGATGGCGATCTGACCGGCGGCATTTCGTCCCGGCCATCATTACCATCCTGCCCGCCACACGCTGTTCCTACGCGGTGTTCAAGAGCTCAACGCGCGATATCCCGGACCCGCGGCAGGTACCGCGGCACGTCGCCATCATCATGGATGGCAACGGCCGCTGGGCGAAGCAGCGCCTGTTGCCGCGCGTGGCCGGGCATCGGCGGGGCGTCGAGGCGGTGCGCGCGATCGTCAAGGCGTGCGGCGAGCGCGGCGTCGAGTTCATGACGCTGTTCGCTTTTTCGAGCGAAAACTGGCGGCGGCCCGAGGATGAAGTTTCCATTTTGATGGACCTCTTCCTGCGCGCCCTCGAGCAGGAAGTCGCGAGCCTGCACAAAAACCGCATCCGGTTCAAGGCGGTGGGGGATTTGTCCCGCTTCGATGCCCGCATTCGCGATCTCATCGGCTCGGCGGAGGCGCTCACGGCCAAGCACACGCGCCTGACCCTCACCGTCGCCGCCAACTACGGCGGGCGATGGGATATCGCCCAAGCCGCGCGGCAATACTTCGTCGAGCATCCGCAGGCGCTTCACACCGCCGCGCGCTTGACACCGGAGGCCTTCGAGCCGTACCTGGCCATGGCCTACGCCCCCGAGCCGGATCTATTCATCCGCACGGGCGGCGAGCGCCGCGTTTCCAATTTCCTGCTGTGGCAACTTGCGTACACGGAGCTGTACTTCACCGACATGCTGTGGCCGGATTTCGACGCCGCAGCGCTTGATACCGCCTTCGCCTGGTACCAGCAGCGCGAACGCCGGTTCGGCCGGACCAGCGAGCAGGTGCACGCGGCACTCAATGGCTGATCCTCGGCATGGGTCTTGAGGCTTCCATGCTGTCGACCCGCATCGTTACGGCGCTCGTTTTGATTCCACTGGTGCTGGCAGCGTTGTTCCTGCTGCCTCCTCGTGGTTGGGGCGTTGTTTCGGCGCTGGTCATGGCAATTGCCGCCAGCGAGTGGGCGAGCCTTGCGGGTTTCCGGTGGCCCGCGCGAGGGCTCTTTGTGGCGGCGGTGCTCGGCGCAACCCTCTCGCTCCTGCTGCTGCCGGCCTTTCAGTTCGCGGCGGGTTGGCCGGACGCCACGGTGCTCATCGCTTGCGGTGCCGCCACCGCGTTCTGGCTGCTGATCGTCCCGTTCTGGTTGCGCAACCGCTGGCGCGCCGGGGCGAATGTCGCGTCGGCGCTGGTCGGGGGCCTGGCGCTGATCGGCGCCTGGGTCGCGATAGCGCAGATGCAAGCGCAATCGCCGTGGCGGGTATTGGCGGCGATGGCGATCGTATGGATCGCCGACACCGCTGCGTATTTTGTCGGCCGCCGGTTCGGTCGACACAAGCTCGCGCCACTCATCAGTCCCGGCAAGAGTTGGGAAGGGGTGGCCGGCGGGCTCGCCGCGGTGGCGGTGTACGCGGCGGCGCTGGCGCTTTGGGCCCCGGATTCCGTGCGGCCGGGTACCGGGGCCGGCGGTGCCGTGTGGGTGGGATTTGCCGTCGCGGTCGCGGCACTGTCGGTGACCGGCGATCTTTTCGAGTCGCTCCTGAAGCGCCATGCCGGAGTGAAGGACAGCGGCAAGGTGCTGCCGGGACATGGCGGCGTGCTCGACCGCATCGACGCCCTGCTCGCGGCAATGCCGCCGCTGGCACTCGGCGCGCAGGTGCTGTGGCGATGACCCTGCGCCGCAGGATAAGCGTGCTGGGCGCAACGGGTTCGATCGGCGACTCGGCGCTCGACGTCGTGGCCCAGCATCCGCAACGGTTCGACGTTGTCGCGCTCACCGCGAATCGCCAATGGGAGAAGCTCGCCCGGCTGTGCGTGCGGTTCAAGCCGCGCGTGGCGGCCATGCTCGACGCCGATGCCGCGGTCAAGCTCGAGCGCGCGTTGCGGGCGGCGGGGATGTTGACAGAGGTGCTGGCGGGCGTCGAGGGCGTGTGCCATGCGGCCGCCCTGCCGGAAGCCGATACCGTTCTTGCCGCCATCGTCGGCGCTGCGGGCTTGCAGCCGACACTCGCGGCGGCACGGTCGGGCAAGCGCATCCTCCTTGCCAACAAGGAGGCACTGGTGATCGGTGGAGCGGTCTTCATGGCGGCCGTGCGCGAAGGCGGCGCGACCCTGCTGCCGATCGACAGCGAGCACAACGCGATCTTTCAGTGCCTGCCGCCAGGTTACTGCGGAAACCCGGAGGGAGCCGGCGTCGCCCGCATCCTGCTCACTGCTTCGGGCGGCCCGTTCCGGACCCGCGCCATCGAGGATCTCGCGCACGTCACCCCGGATGAAGCCTGCGCCCATCCCACCTGGGTCATGGGCCGCAAAATCAGCGTCGATTCGGCCACGATGATGAACAAGGGGCTGGAAGTGATCGAGGCCCATTGGCTCTTTGGCGCGCCGCGCGCGTGCATCGAGGTGGTGATCCATCCGCAAAGCCTCGTTCACTCGCTGGTCGAATACGTGGATGGCTCGATCCTCGCCCAGTTGAGCCATCCCGACATGCGCACGCCGATCGCGCAGGCGCTGGCGTATCCCGAACGGGTGCCTGCCGGCGTGGCGCCGTTGAACCTCGCTGCATTGGGAGCGCTCACCTTCGAGCCGGCAGACCCGATTCGATTCCCGTGCCTCCAGCTTGCCTACGACGCGCTCGATGCGCGGGGTACGGCGCCGGCGATCCTCAATGCCGCGAACGAAGTGGCCGTCGCCGCGTTCCTCGACGGCACGCTGGCGTATGTCGGCATTGCGGCCGCGTGCGCCGAAGCTATGGACCGGATTCCGGCTACTCCCGTCGACAGCCTCGACGATGCACTCGACGCCGATGCGCACGCACGCGCTGTCACCCGCGCGTGGCTGCGGCGCATGGACAGATCCAGGATGAGCGCCTGATGGATGTGCTGCTGAAAATCGCTGCGTTTGCCGTGACGCTGGGCGTGCTGGTGATCATCCACGAGCTCGGCCATTATTTCGTGGCGCGCCTTGCCGGCGTCAAGGTGATAAGGTTTTCGGTGGGATTCGGCCGGGTGTTGTGGTCGCGCCGGCTGGGCCGCGACGGCACGCAGTGGGCGATTTCTGCGGTGCCGCTGGGTGGCTACGTCAAGATGGTGGACGAGCGCGAAGGCGAGGTAGCACCCGGCGATCTGCCGCGTGCCTTCAATCGCCAGAGCGTATGGAAGCGGATCGCAATCGTGGTGGCGGGTCCCGTCGCCAATCTGCTGCTCGCAGTGGGATTGTTCGCCGGAACCTACGTGGCGGGTGTACCCGGACAGCGCGCGGTGCTCGCGGCCCCGCCCGCCGGTAGTGCCGCCGCTGCGGCCGGCGTGCTCGACGGCGAGCTCGTGGTGGCGCTCGACGGCACGCCGGTGCAAAGCGTGCAGGATCTGCGGTGGGGGCTGCTCGCCGCTTCGGGACAACCCGAAGCCACGATCACCGTCGAGCGCGCCGACGGCAGCCGCGCGCAACGTCGCCTCTCGCTCGCCGGTTTGAACGCGGGCGATTGGGAAGGCAATTTCATGTCCGTGCTGGGCCTGAAAGCGGACCTCGGTGCTCCGCTCGTGGACCAGGTTCTTCCGGACAAGCCGGCGGCGCGCGCGGGGCTCGTTGCCGGCGATCGCATTGTCGCCATCGATGGCGATGCAGTGCGCTCGCCCTCGGATGTCGCCGCGCATACCAATGTCAAGCCCGGCGAGGCGCTCCTCTTCCGCATCGAGCGCGCCGGCGCGATCCTGGAATTGCCCGTCGTCGCCGAGGGGGCGGAGGTCAACGGACGCCGCGTCGGTCTCGCGGGCATTCGGCTCAAGGTGGATCCGGCCGTCGCCGACCGCTTGCGCACGACGGCGCGCTACGGCCTGCCCGACGCGTTGAAGCAGGGTGCACGCAAGACATGGGAGCTTGCCGTGTTTACGCTCAAGATGCTCGGGCGGATCGTCACCGGCGATGCGTCGCTCAAGAACATCAGCGGCCCGATCACGATGGCGGATTACGCGGGACAGTCGGCGCAAGCCGGGCCGCTGGTGTTCGTGGGCTACCTCGCGCTCATCAGCATCAGCCTCGGTGTCCTCAACCTGTTGCCGGTGCCGTTATTGGACGGCGGG
>JBDUCE010000232.1:0-4828 GCA_040003635.1 Betaproteobacteria bacterium | reverse complement strand
TCCCGGTCGATCCGCCTCGTGCCGCGCCGGCCGAGGCCTTGGCATGACGACGACGGTGGCGGGTCTTGCCCCGGTGCACGGTTTCGTGGCCGTTTGCGAACTGGACGACATCCCGCCACTGGGCGCCCGCGTGATCGAGCGCCCGGCGGATGCCGGCGGTAACGTCGCCGTGTTCCGCACTGCGGATGATCGGGTGTTCGCGCTGCTCGACCGCTGCCCGCACAAGGGCGGTCCGTTATCACAGGGCATCGTTCACGGCGATCGCGTCGCGTGCCCGCTGCACGGGTGGACCATCGAGCTTCCGAGCGGAAGCGCGGTGGCGCCAGACTTGGGCTGCGCTGCCCGCTTTCCGGTGCGCGTCGAGCGTGGACAGGTATTCGTCGCTTTGGCCACCACGCTCGCCGGCGAATAGGCACGCCCGCGCGCCATGGCGCACACGCGCACAACCTGCTGCTACTGTGGTGTCGGCTGCGGTGTCATCGTCGAGCACCAGGATGGCGTGATCACCGGCGTGCGCGGGGATCCCGACCATCCAGCCAACTTCGGCAAGCTCTGCAGCAAGGGCAGCACGCTGCATCTCACGTCGCAACCCGATGCGCAACGATACCGCGCAAGGGTTCCGCTCGTGCGGCCGTCGCGTGGCGAAGCGTTTTCCGAAGCCGCCTGGGACGCCACGCTCGATACGCTCGCCGATCGCTTCGCCGATTGCATCCGCAACCACGGTCCGGACAGCGTCGCGTTCTATATCTCGGGGCAGCTCCTCACCGAGGATTACTATGTCTTCAACAAGCTCGCCAAGGGGCTGATCGGCACCAACAACGTCGATACCAACTCGCGCCTGTGCATGTCGAGCGCGGTCGCGGGTTACAAGGCTTCCCTCGGTGCGGATGCGCCACCGGCGTGCTACGAGGACATCGACCACGCGGACTTGATCCTCATTGCCGGATCCAACACCGCGTGGGCGCATCCGATCCTGTTCCAGCGCATCGAGGCTGCGAAGGCGAAGAACCCGGCTCTGAAAATCGTGGTCATCGACCCGCGCCGCACGGCCACTGCGGAGCTCGCCGATCTGCATCTTGCACTCGAGCCCGGCACCGACGTCGCGCTCTTTCATGGCTTGTTGCACGTGCTGTCGTGGGAGGAATTGATCGATTCGTCGTTCATCGCGGAGCACACCACCGGCTTTGCCGACCTCAAGGCAATGGTCCGCGAGTTCACGCCCAAGCTCACCGCCGAGATCTGCGGCGTTGCCGAAGAGGACATCATCACCGTCGCGCGCTGGCTCGGGGGTGCCAAGGCGGCATTGTCGCTGTACTGCCAGGGTCTCAACCAGTCGTCCGCGGGCACCGCCAAGAACACGGCGCTGATCAACCTGCATCTTGCAACCGGGCAGATCGGGAAGCCCGGCGCCGGTCCGCTCTCCCTCACCGGGCAGCCGAACGCGATGGGCGGGCGTGAAGTCGGTGGTTTGTCGACCCTGATGTCCGGTCATCGCGATCTCGCCAATCCGGTGCACCGGGCCGAAGTGGCAGCGCTGTGGGGCATCGAGCGCGTTCCGGAGGCACCCGGCAAGACCGCGGTCGAATTGTTCGAGGCCCTCGCCTCGGGCCAGGTGAAGATAGTCTGGATTGCCTGCACCAACCCCGCGCAATCGATGCCCGACCAGGGCGCGGTACGCGCAGGCCTGCAGCGCGCCGAGCTGGTCGTGCTGCAGGAAGCCTATGTCGATACCGAAACGGCGGCGTTCGCCGACGTCTTGCTGCCCGCGGCGAGCTGGGGCGAGAAGGAAGGCACGGTCACAAACTCGGAGCGGCGCATTTCGCGCGTGCGCGCCGCAGTTGCGCCACCCGGCGACGCGCGCGATGACTGGCGCATCGCGGTGGATTTCGCGCGCCGGCTCGAAGCGCGGCTCGGTGCCGGATATTCGTCGGAAAAACGAACACTCTTTCCGTTCGAGGCGCCCGAGCAGGTCTTTGGCGAGCATGTGCGCACGACCCGCGGCCGCGATCTCGACATCACGGGGCTTTCCTATGCGCTGCTCGAAACGCGCGGGCCCCAGCAATGGCCATTCCCGGCCGGCGCAACCGAGGGGCGTGCCCGGCTCTACACCGACGGCCTATTTCCCACCGCTGACGGCCGCGCCCGCTTCGTCGCCGTGCCGTTCAAGCCGGTTGCGGAAAAGGTGGACGCGCGCTATCCGTTCCGGCTCAACACCGGCCGCCTGCGCGACCAATGGCATGGCATGAGCCGCACCGGCTCGATCCAGCAGTTGTTCCAGCACGTCGGTGAGCCGCGGCTCGCCATGCATGCCGCTGACCTGACGCGGCGCGGATTCCAGGCCGGGGATCTGGTGCGGGTCGACTCGCGTCGCGGCACGCTGGTGGTACCCGTCGAGGCCAGTGGCGAGCTTCGGCCCGGCCAGGCGTTTCTGCCGATGCACTGGGGCAGCGCGAGCCTTGGCGGGGAGGGTGCGACCGGCATCAACGCGGTGACGTCGCCCGCACGCTGCCCCCAATCGCAGCAACCCGAGCTCAAGCATGCTGCAGTGCGAATCACCAAGGCCGAATTGCCGTGGCAGCTTTGCGCGTTCGGCTTGGGCGAGGACGCCGCTGCGCTCGACCTTCGCGCGACATTGCGGCCGTTGATGGAGGACTTTCCATTTGCCAGCGTGACCCTGATTGGCCGGGGTCGTGCCGGCGTGCTTTTTCGCGCCGCGGCCCGGACACCGGTCGCGCCGGCGCTGATCGCGAAAATAGACGGCGCGTTCGGCCTCGACACCGATGCGGTCGCGCGCTACGACGACCCGCGCCGCGGGATTGGCCGGCGCGTCCGCGTCGACGATAATCGACTGGTCGCCGTGCGTTTGTCCGGCGACACCGCGGCGCAAGCCTGGCTGCGCGATTGGCTCGTGAATGGCCAGGACGTGGAAAAGCTCGGGCCACTCCTGCTTCTTCCGGGCGCCGCGGCGCCGCGCGGGTTCATGCCGCGCGGGCGCGTCATCTGCACCTGTTTCGACATTGCGGAAACGACGCTGCGCGAAACGCTCGGCACGACCATGGGTCCGGCATCGACGGCACTGGCAAAGGTGCAGGATGCGCTCAAATGCGGGACCAACTGCGGCTCGTGCCTGCCGGAGCTCAAAAAGCTCGCCGCAGAAACACGCCCCGGTACTTTGCAGCAATCAGCTTCGGGTTGAATGGCCGGCAGGCTCGCATCCGGCGCGCTAAAAGGGCACACTGGGCGCGGACCTCGGTGGACCACGCGTCGATGAAAGACAAAACCATTGCCATCCTTGAAAGCCGTGCCGGGGAGCAGATGGCCGGTCTGGTGCGCAAGTACGGCGGCGTACCGTTTCCCGCGCCGGCATTGGCCGAAATCCCGGATGTCGATCCTGCCCATATCGCGGCCTTGATGCGGGACTGGAATGCGGCACCGCCGGCGTTGTTCATCTTCCAAACCGGCGTCGGAACACGCGCGCTTCTCTCAGCCACCGATGCGCTGGGCCTGACCAATGATCTCCTGCGGTTGCTCGACAACGCGCGGGTGGTGGTGCGAGGTCCCAAGCCGGCCGCGGTGCTGCGTGCGCGCAAGGTGCGCATCGATGCCGCTGCGAGCGACCCGTTCACCACCCACGAGGTGCTGGCCGAGCTACACGACACTCCGTTACACGGTACGCGGGTCGTGGTCCAGCGCTATGGCGAGCCTAATCTCGAGCTCCAAACCGCGCTTGCGGCCAAAGGCGCGGACGTCATCGAGATCGCGACCTATCGGTGGGGCTTGCCTGAGGACATTGCGCCGTTGCAACGGCTTATCGAGGCGCTGGCTCGCGACGAGATCGATCTCGTGGCATTCACCAGCGCATCCCAGGCGGGCAATTTGTTCGCCGTCGCGGAACGCACCAACGTTCAGGTGTCGCTGCGGCAAAGCCTCCACCGGACGCTGGTCGCTTCGATCGGTCCTGTTTGCAGCGCGGCGCTACACAAGCTCGGCGTCCGCGTCGATATCGAAGCGCAGCCGCCGAAGCTCGGGCCCTTCATGGACGCGATCAATCGAGCGTTCGTGAATACATCACGGTTGAGCAATCCATAGGTCTCCCGGAATCCACCAGGATATCCAACCCTTCATGATCCCGGCATTGGCACAATCTCCATAACCTCCACGGTAGCCCCAGGCATCTTGAGGTGCGGGTTGTCACCAAAGAGGGCTGCAGCCGCTTCATACGATTCTGCTTGTACGATCGAATAACCACCGATATCGTTTTTGATATCAGTTACACCGCTTGCCGCGACCCGCTTTGTCTTTCCAGCAGGTCCGCCATGGTCGGCAAAACTGGCCATGTTTTTCTTCATCCACGCCTCCCACTCTCCCATGCTCTTCTTCCTTTCCTCCGCACTGGTACTCGCCATCATTTTTTGCATTTCCCCCATATCCATTCTGTACAACGCCAAGAATTTTTTCATGCGGTTTCTCCTTAGTGAGCTTTGGACCGGCATTTCGCATGTCGGTGCCGGGAACATTTACCTCATCGAAGTGTACCCGCCGGTCGACGCAGTCGACCATCCCTGCTACGACACGTTCTCGGTCGAGTGGGCGCGCAGGCGGCCGGACGAGACGATCTGGGTCGCCCGGAAGGTCCGGTGACCGCAGCGAACTCGGTCTGGTTGCAACGTTTGGCGGTGACGCCCAGGTTTTCACTTTACTGCGAAACAGTAGAACAATCCATCGCCGCCGGTACTCTTCAACACCTCCGGATTGCGGCCGAGCGTCGGGTGAGATGAATTCCAGGAGATGGACCACGAATTCTCGAGGGGGCCCGCGCGATCATGAT
>JBDUCE010000231.1:0-4883 GCA_040003635.1 Betaproteobacteria bacterium | reverse complement strand
GGGTCTGCGCGAGAATCGCCATGCCGTTGATGTTGCCGAGCTTGCCCTGATCGGTCCCGAAGCCCAGCGCCGTATAGCGCTTGACGTGCTCGATCGACCGATAGCCCTCGCGCGCTGCCAGCGTGATATCGGCTGCCGTGACATCGTTCTGCAAGTCGACGAATTGTTTGGGACCGCGACTGATCGGTGCGGCCGACGGCACGACCCAGACCGGCATGAGCGGTGCCTCGGCAACGTCGCGAGCGGCCGGCGCCCTGGGCACCGCGGTATCGCCAACGCCGGCGAGACCCGCGGCCTCGGCGCCCGCCGCCACACCCTCCGCCAGGCACTCGCCCAGCGCAAAGCTGCCGTTGCAGGCGCCGACCGAACGCTCGGCCTGCACCGAGACTCCCGGCACGAAGCACGCCTTGTTGTCGTCATAACGCGCCCTGCCCCCTGATTGGGCGTGCAGATGAACCACCGGACTCCAGCCGCCCGACACCGCCAGCAGATCGCAGGGAATGACGGTGGCCGGACCCACCGCGCCGCGGCCTTGTGCATCCAATGCCATCACCCTGACCGCGCGCACCCGTTTCCCGCCGTCGGCATCGACGACGACTGCGTTGGCGATCACTTTGATCCCGGCGTTGCGCGCGCGCTCGGCCAACGCGCCACGCGGCTCCCCGCGCACATCCACGACAGCAGCCACCGGAATGCCCGCCTCGGCAAGGTCGAGTGCGCTCCGATAGGCACCGTCGTTGTTGGTGAACACCACGGCACGCGACCCCATCCTGACGCCATAGCGATTGAGATACGCCGACACCGCCGACGCGAGCATGATGCCCGGCCGATCGTTGTTCGCGAACACCAGCGGTCGCTCGATCGCCCCGGTCGCCAGCACCACCTGCTTCGCTCGTACGCGCCAGAGGCGTTCGCGCGCGCCGTTGCGCTGGCTCGACGGCAAATGATCGGTACGCCGCTCGGCGATGGTCAGGAAATTGTGGTCGTGATAGCCGAAGACCGTGCTGCGCGGCAACAGACGCACTTCGGGCATTGCTGTGAGCTCGGCAATCATTTGCGCGACCCACGCCATGGGCGCGGCGCCATCGATTGAACAACGCATGGGATCGCCGTCGCCCGCTCCATTGATGCGCTCGCGCAGCAGGCTGCCCCCGAATTCGCTTTGCTCATCGGCGAGAATGACCCGCGCACCGGCTCTACCGGCCGCCCACGCGGCGGCAAGCCCCGCAGGGCCACCCCCCGCGACCAGTACATCGCAGTGGACGTTCATCTTGTCGTAGGTATCGGGATCGGCTGCCGCAGGGGCGGTGCCGAGGCCTGAGGCCTTGCGGATGAAATGCTCGTACTGCATCCAGAACCGTTTGGGCCACATGAAGGTTTTGTAGTAGAAACCGGCCGGCATGAAGCGCGCAAAAAGCCCGGACACGGCCATGAGATCGAAGTCGACGCTCGGCCAGGCGTTCACGCTGCGTGCCACCAGGCCGTCGTACAGCGCGACTTCGGTTGCACGCGCGTTGGGCACGGTGCGGGCGCCGGTTTCCAGCTGTACGATCGCGTTGGGCTCTTCCACGCCGCTCCCGACGATGCCGCGCGGGCGGTGATACTTCCAGCTCCGCGCGATCAGCGTAACGCCGTTCGCGAGCAACGCGGAGGCCAGGGTGTCACCCCCGTGGCCTTCGTAGCGCCGGCCGTTGAACATGAAGCGCAATGTCGCCCCGCGGTCGATGCGGCCGCCAACGGACAGTCGCTGCGATTGGCGTGTATGTACCCCCTTGGCGCTGCGCGCCTTCCCCCCAAGGGGGAGCGAGCCCTCCTTCGGGCGGCCGGGCGGATGGCTCACCCGCGGCCTCCGGGCGGGGCTTCCCCGGTCTTGTAGACCGACGTGATCCTGTAGGTGACGGTATCGCGCTCGACGTTGAACCACCGCCGGCAACCGTAGGTGTGCAACCATTGCTCGAGATGACGACCACGCGGGTTCTTGCGCATGAAAAGGTAATCGCCCCACTGTTCGTCGCTCAATCCATCGGTGTCGACAGGCCGCGTGATGTGCGCTTCGCCGCCGCAGGAAAATTCCGTTTGCTCGCGCGGGCCGCACCAGGGACAGCGAATGATCAGCATCGGCGTTGCTCCTCTGCGTTCAGTGCGCGACGGCGGCTGCCCCGTGCTCGTCGATCAAGCGGCCGGTAAAAAAGCGGTCGAGCGAAAACGCTGCGTTGAGGTCGTGCGGCCGATCCTGCGCAATGGTGTGGGCGAACACCCAACCCGATCCGGGCGTGGCTTTGAAACCTCCCGTCCCCCAGCCGCAGTTGAAGTAGAGGCCCTTGACCGGTGTCAATCCTATGATGGGGCACGCATCGGGGCACACGTCGACAATGCCGCCCCACTGGCGATTCATGCGCACGCGACTGAAAATCGGAAACAGCTCGACGATGGCCGCGAGCGTACTTTCGATGATGGAAAAGCTGCCGCGCTGACCGTACCCCGTGTAGGCGTCGATGCCCGCGCCGATCACGAGATCCCCCTTGTCCGACTGGCTGACGTAGCCATGCACGGCGTTCGACATGACCACCGTGTTCAGCACCGGCTTGATGGGCTCCGACACCAGCGCCTGCAACGGATGACTCTCGATGGGCAGCCGCAGGCCGACCATCGCCGCGAGCACGCTCGAGCTGCCCGCGGTGACGACGGCGACCTTCTTTGCCCTGATGAATCCCTGGCCGGTCTCGACCCCGGCTACTTCGGAGCCTTCGCGGCGAATGCCTGTCACTGCGCAATTCTGGATGATGTCGACACCGCGCGCGTCGGCACCGCGGGCGTATCCCCACGCGACCGCATCGTGCCGGGCGGTTCCGGCACGACGTTGCAGCGACGCGCCGAGAATGGGATAGCGCGCGTCCGATGCGGTGTTGATGATCGGCACCATTGCCTTCACCTGCGCCGCGTCGAGCATCTCGCCATCGACTCCGTTCAGCCGGTTGGCGTACACGCGACGCGCGATGTCACGCATGTCCTGCAGCGAGTGGCCGAGATTCAGCACGCCGCGCTGGCTGAACATCACGTTGAAATTCAGATCCTGCGATAGTCCTTCCCAGAGCTTCATCGATTTTTCGTATAGATGCGTCGCCTCGTCCCACAGGTAGTTGGACCGGACGATCGTCGTATTGCGGCCGGTGTTGCCGCCGCCGATCCAGCCCTTTTCCAGCACCGCGATGTCAGTGATGCCGTGCTCCTTAGCGAGGTAGTACGCGGTTGCCAACCCATGGCCGCCGCCGCCGACGATGACGACCTGGTACTCGCGCTTCGGCTGGGGGCTGCGCCACGCGGCCTGCCACCGCTCGTGGTAGGAAAGCGCGTTGCGAACGAGACTCCAGAGTGAATATCGGTTCATGCGCTGCGTATTCCTGTTCGGCGGCACAACCACCGCCGGCCGAATAGTAAACCCAGTTGAAGCGTTACCGATCGCAAATGTCGCACGCGACCAGGCAAAGGTCGTTCGGCAACAGGCTTGTCCGCACTTTCTGCGATGGCGCTTTTCCGCAACCAGCCGTCGCAATTGGAGTTATCTCCGGATGCGGGCTGGCTACACTTGGCGGTTGGCGCAATTCGACCGCAATGCCGGAGCTGCCGGGATTCCGGCGCCGGGATAACGATGGTGACCATCGCCGGCGCGGAGAGCGTCCGCCGCCGGAAATCAGGGAACCCAACGAGTGAAGACGCATGCGCGCGCAGTCGTGATCGGTGGTGGCGTCGTCGGTGTCAGCACGCTCTACCATCTCGCTAAAAAGGGTTGGTCCGACGTGGTGCTGCTGGAACGCACCGAGCTGACCGCCGGCTCCACGTGGCACGCGGCCGGGCTGTTGCCGCTGTTCAACATGAGCTACACCGTCGGCCAACTGCACAAGTACTCGGTCGACCTGTACAAACGCCTTCCCGGTGAGACGGGCCAGGAGGTGAGCTTCCACGTGACGGGAAACCTGCGTCTCGCCACCTGTCGCGACCGCCTGGACGAATACCTGAAATATTGCGGCACGGCCAACACCATCGGGGTGCCGTTCGAAGTCATTACCCCCGCCCGGGTGAAGGAACTATGGCCCTTGGTCAACCCAGGCAACGGCATCGACACGCCGAAAATCATCGGCGCCCTCTACCACCCGGACGACGGTCACATTGCGCCGGTCGACCTCACCATGGCGCTGCGCAAGGGCGCGCGCGCGGCGGGTGCCGAGATCTACGAGAACACCGCGGTGCTGGGCGTCGAGCGCACGCGCGCCGGCGAATGGAACGTCAGGACTCCCGGGGGCGACATCGTCTGCGAGCATGTCGTATGCGCCACCGGCAATTATGCGCGTGAGACCGGCCGGATGTTCGGCCTCGGCGTGCCGGCCATTCCCGTCGAGCATCAATACCTCGTCTATGACGAATCCGCCGAGCTCAAGGCCTATCGCGCAGCGGGCGGCCGCGAGTTGCCGGTGCTGCGCGAATCGGACGCCTCGTACTACCTGCGCGAGGAGCGGATGGGCTGGATTCTCGGGCCGTACGAAAGCGGCGCGCCCGCACGCTTCGCCGATGGCGTGCCGCCCCAGTTCGGGAAGGAGTTGTTTCCCGGCGATCTCGACCGACTGTTGCCGCATGTCGAGGCGGCGATGAAGCGCGTGCCGTGCCTCGAGCACTGCGGCATCAAGACCATCGTCAACGGGCCCATTTCATATACGCCGGACGGCAGTCCGCTGATCGGTCCCGCCTGGGACCGCACCAACGTCTGGTTGAACGAGGGCCACAGCTTTGGCGTCACTGCGGCCGGCGGCGCCGGCTGGCAGCTCGCCGAGTGGATCACCGAGGGCGAGCCGGGTATCGACATGCTGGCGGTCGACCCACGCCGTTTC
>JBDUCE010000230.1:0-4915 GCA_040003635.1 Betaproteobacteria bacterium | reverse complement strand
GTGGTCAAGCCGGGGCGCACCCTGTCGATCACGCGGGGTGAAGTGCATGCCGAGCACGGCAATGGACGCACGCTGGTGGCCATCATGCAGCAGACGCTCATGGTGATGCACGGCCGCCCGGACGCCTGACGCGTTCGAAAGCGAGCGGAGGAGAGCAGCATGCAGGCGTTCCCGGGACTCGATTTTCACCAGGGCGAAACACTCGACATGCTGCGCGCCACCGTGCAGCAGTTTGCCGCCGACGAGATCGCCCCACGCGCGGCGGAGATCGATCGCAGCAACCAGTTTCCCGCCGATCTGTGGCGCAAGATGGGTGAGCTGGGCCTCCTCGGCATCACCGTCGAAGACACCTACGGCGGCACCGGCATGGGCTACCTCGCGCACATCATTGCGATGGAGGAAATCAGCCGGGCCTCGGCGTCGGTGGGATTATCCTACGGCGCGCATTCCAACCTCTGCGTGAACCAGATCCGGCGCAACGGCAGCGAGGCACAGAAGAAACGCTATCTTCCCCGGCTCGTTTCCGGCGAGCATGTGGGTGCCCTGGCAATGAGCGAGCCCGGCGCCGGGTCCGATGTAGTCTCGATGCGCCTGCGCGCGGACCGGCAGGGCGATCGATTCATTCTCAACGGCAGCAAGATGTGGATCACCAATGGCCCTGATGCCGATACTCTGGTGGTGTATGCCAAGACCGATCCGGCGGCCGGCCCGCGCGGGATCACCGCGTTTCTGGTCGAGAAAGGGATGCCGGGCTTCGGCACTGCGCAGAAGCTCGACAAGCTCGGCATGCGCGGCTCCAACACCTGCGAGCTCGTGTTCCAGGATTGTGCGGTGCCGGTCGAAAACATTCTCGGCCAGGAGGGGAGCGGGGTGAATGTGCTCATGAGCGGACTCGATTACGAGCGCGCGGTGCTCGCCGGGGGCCCACTTGGCATCATGGCGGCGTGCCTCGATGCCGTGCTGCCCTACGTGCACGAGCGCCAGCAGTTCGGCCAGCCGATCGGCGAGTTTCAGCTGATGCAGGGCAAGCTTGCGGATATGTATACGACCCTCACTGCCTGCCGCGCGTACGTCTACGCGGTGGGGCAGGCGTGCGATTCCGGCGAGACTACCCGCATGGACGCGGCTGGCGCGATACTCTATGCGGCGGAGAAAGCCACCTGGCTCGCCGGCGAGGCGATTCAGTGCCTCGGTGGCAATGGCTACATCAACGATTACGCGACCGGACGGTTGTGGCGTGATGCCAAGCTGTATGAAATCGGCGCCGGCACCTCGGAGATTCGGCGCATGCTGATCGGCCGCGAGCTTTTCAACCACACCAAATAATCATGGCGCTGGAGATGAAAGCCGGGTGCGAGCGATGCCACGCCCTGCTGGACGCGGCCGCGGCCGAGGCATGGATCTGCAGCTACGAATGCACGTTCTGTGGCCGGTGCGCCATCACCCTCGCGCACCGCTGTCCGAATTGCGGAGGTGAGCTTCTCGCGCGGCCGCGCCGCACACCCTCCGGTGCTCGCCGCGAAGGCGCCGGGGTTCAACCGCCGGGAAATGATTCATGACCAATGATCCGATCGTTATCGTGGGGGCGGCGCGCACGCCAATCGGTGGCTTGCAGGGCGATTTCGCGTCGTTGTCGGCAAGCGACCTGGGCGCCGTGGCGATCCGGGCCGCGGTGCAGCGCGCGGGCATCAAGCCCGAAGATGTCGAGGAAGTGATCTTCGGCAATTGCCTGATGGCAGGGCAAGGCCAGGCACCCGCGCGCCAGGCGGCGCTCAAGGCGGGGCTGCCGCTGGCGACTCATTGCACCACGATCTCGAAGATGTGCGGCTCGGCGATGAAAGCCGCCATGCTCGCCAACGATTGCCTGATCGCCGGCAGCAACGAGGTCATGGTTGCCGGCGGCATGGAAAGCATGAGCAACGCACCCTACCTCCTGCCCAAGGTGCGCACGGGACTGCGCATGGGGCACGCCATGATGCAGGATCACATGTTTCTCGACGGACTCGAGGATGCGTACGACAAGGGCAAGCTGATGGGGGTGTTCGCGGAGGCGTGTGCCGAGGAAGAACACTTCACCCGGGAGGCGCAGGATGCGTTTGCCGTGACCTCGTTGTCCCGCGCCCTCGCCGCCAACAACGACGGCACTTTCGCATGGGAGATCGCGCCGGTCACGGTGACCGGACGCAAGGGCGAGGTCGTGGTCGATCACGACGAGCAGCCGGCCAAGGCCACGCCCGAAAAGATCCCGTTGCTCAAACCCGCTTTCAGGAAGGACGGCACGGTAACGGCCGCGAATGCGAGCTCGATTTCCGATGGCGCGGCGGCGCTGGTGCTCATGCGCCGGTCGACCGCGGAAAAGCGCGGCCTGGCACCGCTCGCGGTGATTGTCGGCCACGCCACCCACGCGCAGGAGCCGGGAAGGTTCACGACGGCTCCGGTCGGTGCCATGCAGAAGCTCTTTGAGCGCATCGGATGGACCAGCAAGGATGTCGATCTCTTCGAAATCAACGAGGCGTTCGCGGTGGTCGCCATGGCCGCGATGAAGGCGCACGGCCTGCCGCACGAAAAGGTCAACGTTCATGGCGGCGCGTGTGCGCTCGGGCATCCGATCGGCGCGTCCGGTGCGCGCATCATCGTCACCCTGCTCGGGGCGCTGCGCAAGCATGGCGGCAAGCGCGGTGTCGCGGCGCTGTGCATCGGCGGCGGCGAGGCCACGGCGATGGCCATCGAGCTTTGCTGAAGGCATGGGGCATCGAACCGGGTAAGCATGCCAACGCTCGATAACTTTCTGCTGTTTGGCGTGGCGAGCGTGCTGCTGGTGCTGACACCGGGCCCGAACCTCTTGTATCTCGTCTCGCGCACGCTGTGCCAGGGTCGCGCGGCCGGGGTCGTTTCACTGGCCGGGACCACGACCGGATTCGGGGTCCATATCGTCGCTGCAGCACTCGGGCTTTCCGCAGTACTGGCGGCGGTGCCGGTGCTCTACGACGCGATCCGGTGGGCAGGAGCCGCCTACCTCATCTGGCTGGCAATCGACGCCTTGCGCGCCGGCGGTGCCGGCCTTTTCGCGCCGCGTGCCCTGCCGCCGATGTCGGCGGGAGCGCTCTATCGCACGGGAGTCATCACCAGCATCCTCAACCCCAAGGTCGCGCTCTTCTATCTCGCCCTTTTTCCGCAGTTCGTCGATCCCGCACGCGGCAGCGTGCTGGCGCAGGCGCTCTTGCTGGGACTGGTGCAGATCGTGGTGGCCGTCGTCGGCGATCTGATGTTCGTATTCGCCGCGTCGCGTGTCGCGCACTGGCTGAACGAGCGTCCGCAATGGGCCGCCGCGCAGCGTTGGGTGCTGGCGAGTGTTTTCATGGCGATTGCGGCGAAGCTCGCGCTGGATTCGCGGCGATGAGAACGGGGCGGGCATTGATTGCGGTGGTGGTGACGCAAGTCGCGGTCGAGGAAGTGCGATGCTCCTGAACGAGGAGCAGAAGCTTATCCAGGCGGCGCTGCGGGATTTCGCGCGGCGCGAGCTCGCACCTCACGCGGCGCGCTGGGATCGCGAGCACAGCTTCCCGCGCCAGGCATTGCAGGCGCTCGGCGGACTGGGTGCGCTTGGGGTCGTGGTGCCGGAAGCGTGGGGCGGCGCCGGACTCGACTACGTCTCCCTTGCCGTCGCACTGGAAGAAATCGCCGCCGGCGACGGTGCGACCTCGACCATCGTCAGTGTGCAGAATTCGGTGGTCTGCGGGCCGCTCAACGCGTTTGGCACCGACGCGCAGAAGGAGAAGTATCTCAAAGCGCTCGCGCAGGGCCGGCAATTGGGCTGCTTTTGCCTGACCGAGCCGCACGTCGGATCGGACGCCGGTGCCATCACCACCCGCGCGCAACGTCGCGGCGACACCTGGGTCGTCAACGGCGTGAAGCAATTCATCACCACCGGGAAAAACGCGGAGGTGGCCATCGTGTTCGCCGTCACCGACAAGGCCGCGGGCAAGAAGGGAATTTCCGCGTTCATCATCGACACCGCGACGCCCGGTTATGGCGTGAGCCGGATCGAAGACAAGCTCGGGCAGCGCGCCTCCGACACCGCCCAGATCACTTTCGAGGACTGCACCATCCCGGCGGCGAACCTGCTGGGGCGCGAAGGCGACGGATACCGCATCGCGCTCGCCAATCTGGAAGCGGGCCGCATCGGCATCGGGGCGCAGGCCACGGGCATGGCACGAGCCGCATTGGAAGCCGCCATCCTCTATGCCCGCGAGCGGATGGCTTTCGGCAAGCCGATCGCGGAGCACCAGGCGGTCAACTTCCGGCTGGCCGACATGGCAACGCAGGTCGAGGCCGCGCGGCAACTCGTCTGGCACGCGGCAGCGTTGCGCGACGCCGGTGAGCCTTGCCTCAAGGAAGCGTCGATGGCCAAGCTCTTTGCGTCGGAAATGGCCGAGCGCGTCTGTTCCGATGCGCTGCAGATCCACGGCGGCTACGGTTACGTTTCCGACTTCCCGGTCGAGCGGATCTATCGCGATGTGCGCGTGTGCCAGATCTACGAGGGGACGAGCGACATCCAGCGGCTCGTGATCGGGCGCGCCGTCGCGGGTTGAAGGAAACACATGCAAGCGGAGAAAGCCATGCAGGTGCGCACGCCGATCGACTTCTATTTCGATTTCTCTTCCCCCTATGGCTTTCTCGCCGCACAAAAGATCGATGCGCTGGGGGCCCGGCATGGGTGCGAGGTCGCATGGCATCCGATCCTGCTCGGTGTCGTGTTCAAGGAAACCGGCAGCATGCCGCTGACCGAAATTCCGCTCAAGGGCGCGTACTCGAAGCGTGACTTTGCACGCAGCGCGCGCTTCCATGGACTGCCGCCGATCACCATGCCGTCGCGCTTTCCGATCCCGACGCAGGTTCCGGCGCGTCTCGTGCT
>JBDUCE010000229.1:0-4922 GCA_040003635.1 Betaproteobacteria bacterium | reverse complement strand
GCAACAGTGCGTTGGCGAGACCGAGATTGCCTTCGGAATTCTCGAAGTCGATCGGATTGACCTTGTGCGGCATGGTCGATGACCCGACCTCGCCGTCGCGCATGCGCTGGCGAAAATACCCAAGTGAAATGTACCCCCACAGGTCGCGGTCGAGATCGATCAGCACGGTGTTGGCCCGCGCTACGGCGTCGAACAATTCGGCCATGTAATCGTGCGGCTCGATCTGCGTCGTGTACGGGTTGAGCTCGAGCCCCATCTCCGTCACCAATCGCGCCGCCACCCGCTCCCAGTCGACCTCGGGATAGGCGGCGACATGGGCGTTGTAATTGCCCACGGCGCCGTTGATCTTGCCCTTCAGCGGCACGCGCTCGATGGCGGTAGCCGCCCGCTCCAGCCGCGCGACGACGTTGGCCATTTCCTTGCCGAGGGTGGTGGGCGTCGCCGGCTGCCCGTGCGTGCGTGCAAGCATCGCGACCCCGGCGTGCGCGTGCGCGAGGCCGCGCAGCGTCGCCGCGATCGCGTGCAACGCCGGCAGCAGGACATCGTGCAGCGCCGAGCGCAGCATGAGCGCGTGCGCGAGGTTGTTGATGTCTTCCGAAGTGCACGCAAAGTGGATGAACTCACTGACTTGCGCCAGCTCCGCCGTCCCGGCGAAGCGCTCCTTCAGCCAGTACTCGATCGCCTTGACATCGTGATTGGTGGTGCGCTCGATGCGCTTCACCGCTTCGGCATCCTCGACGCCGAAGGATCGAGCGGCCGACTGCAGCGCTTCGCGCGCGGACTCGCTGAACGAAGGCACCTCGGCAACGCCGTTTTCCCCGGCGAGCGCGAGCAGCCACGCAATCTCCACCTGGACCCGGGCGCGGATCAATCCGAATTCGCTGAAATGCTCACGCAGTGCCGCGACCTTGGCCGCGTAGCGCCCATCGAGCGGCGAGAGTGCCGTAAGTGGCACGTCGGGGAGCGGCGAAGGCGGCATCGGATGGGAGCGATCTGGCGCGCGGCAGTCGGCGATCGTGAGCCTGAGGCGGCAACCAGGTACACGGGGCATTCGAGTTTAGCACGCAGCAAACGCGAGGCCGTCGACGCCGTCCGGCGAAGATGCTGCGCGTGCCGTGTCGCAAGCACGGCGGGGCTCGATGAACCCCGGTTACGACTCAGGCCAGGAGCTCGCGCATGCGATCCTCGATCGCCTTCGCCTCCGGCTCGGTCGCGACCTTGCGCAACGCCTTGTGATAATCGGGCATCAACGCTTCGAGATCGGCGCGGGTGACGCACCGCTCGAGCCGCAACGTGAACATGAAGGCGCGAATCCCCAGCGCATTCACCACGGTCTCGTTCATGAATGACTTGGCGGCGCGAAACTGGCCGAGCTCATCGACGGAAACGGTGCTCGATCCGGCATCGTTCGCAGCCTCGGGCGCCGGGGTGCCACCTCCGCCGATCGCCGTCACGTAGCCTTCGCGCACCATTACCTCGAGGAAGTCGGGCGGAACGCCGATCCTCTCGGCTTGGGACCTGAGCTCTTCGGCCGACTTCGCGCGATCGATCAGGATCAGCATCGTCCGCATTTTGCCGCGCAAATTGTTCCTGCGCTGGCCGATTTCCTCGACGCCTTTCGTGGTCTTTGCGTAATGCAACGCGCTTGCCATCAAATGCCCTCCTCCGGCCAACCTACGCCTTCGCCTGCAACCCAGCAAGCGCTGTGCCAATAGCATAAGGCATGCCGCGAATGGGCGATCGCGGCTCCCTGGCTTACGGGGAAAACGCGGCCGGCGCGCCGTACTCGCCGGCGGACCCTCGCCGGAACAAGGCCAGGGGATGGCCGGGTCGGACGACGTGCAGCGTCACTGCACCGCGGAAACGAGCCGCCGGGGCCACTGCCCTTTGCATGGGGCGTCGTGCCTGCCATCATCTGGCGTACTCGTAGATCCGGGATGGGTGAACGGGCCTCCAATGCCCTGCACCGGTTATCGGCGCGTCTCGATCGTATAGACTGGCCTCGCGGCGCAGGGCGGTTGCTCAAAGGAGTAGGTCGATGCGTATTCTGATCGCGGAAGACGACTCGGTCCTCGCGGATGGGCTCCAGCGCACCATGCGCAAGTCCGGATATGCCGTCGACTGGGTCAAGAACGGCAGCGAAGCCGACGCTGCCCTTGCCATGGACGAGTTCGACCTGCTGATTCTCGACATCAGCTCGAGGACTGCAATCCGGACCTGGTGTTGCTCGATGTGATGATGCGCTACGCAGCGGCTACGAGGTTTGCAAGCGCATTCGCGAGCGCCCCGACTGGGAGCATATAAAGATTATCATGCTGTCCGCGAAGGGACGCGATGCGGAGGTCAGCAAGGGGCTGGCGATCGGGGCCGACCTCTACGTCACCAAGCCGTTTTCGACCCAGGACCTGATGGAAAAGATCAACCGGCTGCTTGCGCCCTGACCACGGTTTCCCGTAGTCTCCGCAACCAGGCGCGCGCACATTGTGTAAGCTCTGCGTAAGCCGGCACGAGGATATTCCGCGCTGGGGCAGGATTCGTGGTATGGCTCGATGGAGGACGGCGATGGCGGGGCCCAAGCGTAGCAACAGGGTATCCGGCACGCTGGAAGCTGGATTCGCGGGATAACGAACCGAGGGAGGAAGTGATGGCCGTTTCCAGTCCAAAAGGTCTAATGGAGGAAGAGTCGATCCAGAGTATCGGGACGGAGGAGCGCAAGGTCATCTTCGCCTCCTCGCTCGGCACGGTATTCGAGTGGTATGACTTCTATCTCTACGCGGTGCTGGCGCCGTTTTTTGCGGTCTTGTTCTTTCCCCCGGGCAACCAGACGGCCGCGCTCCTGTCCGCCTTCGCTGCATACGCCGCGGGCTTCCTGGTGCGCCCGTTCGGCGCGCTCGTATTCGGACGCATCGGCGACCTGGTCGGCAGGAAGTACACCTTCCTTGTAACTATCGTGTTCATGGGCGGCGCCACCTTCCTCGTGGGTTTGCTGCCAACCTATGCAGCAGTCGGCTGGCTCGCGCCGATCCTGATGGTGACCCTTCGCCTTGTGCAGGGCCTGGCACTGGGCGGCGAATATGGCGGTGCGGCGACCTACGTCGCCGAGCACGCGCCGCACAACCGGCGCGGCTACGACACCGCCTGGATCCAGACCACTGCAACGCTCGGATTGTTCCTGGCGCTGTTGATGATCTATCTTTGCCGCAGCAACATGGATCCGAAAGCGTTCGCCGAGTGGGGCTGGCGTATTCCGTTCTGGCTCTCTCTCGTTTTGCTGGTGTTTTCCATCTATATCCGGCTCAAGCTGCATGAGTCGCCGATATTCCAGAAGATGAAAGCCGAGGGCAAAGGCTCGAAATCGCCGCTCACCGACAGCTTCTTGAAGTATCCGAACAACAAGTACGTGCTCCTCGCGCTGCTTGGCGCGACGGCCGGGCAAGGCGTGGTGTGGTATACGGGGCAGTTCTACGCTCTGTTCTTCCTCCTCATCACGCTGAAGCTCGACTATGTGTCGGCCTACACTCTGATCGGCATCTCACTGCTGCTCGGCACCCCATTCTTCCTCGTCTTCGGCTGGCTCTCCGATCGCATCGGCAGGCTGAAGATCATCCTGGCGGGATGCCTAATCGCGGCCGTGACCTACTTCCCGCTCTTTGGCGCGCTGACGCACTACGTGAATCCGGCGCTCGAGGAATACGCGGCGAAGACGCCCATTACCATTGCGGCGACCGATTGCCAGTTCCACCTCTTCGTCGGGCCGTGGAGCAAGTTCACCGACTGCGACCGCGCCAAGGACTTCATGACCAAGCAGGGTCTGTCGTTCAAGTCGGTGCCCGCGGAAGCAGGCAAATCGGTAGTCACCACGATCGGCACCACGAGGATCGAAGGCTGGGATCAGAAGAAACTGGAAGAGACGCTAAAGACGACCGGGTACAAGAGCGGCGCCGACAAGAGCCAGATCAACTGGTTCATGGCCGAGCTGATTCTCTTCATCATGGTGATTTATGTGACCATGGTTTATGGCCCGATCGCTGCCTTCCTGGTCGAGCTCTTCCCGACGAAGATCCGTTACACGTCGATGTCGCTGCCCTACCACATTGGCAACGGCTGGTTCGGCGGCATGCTGCCGCTGACCGCGACCGCGATGGTCGCGGCGACCGGCGACATCTACTACGGCCTGTGGTACCCGATCGTGGTGGCGGTCATGACTTTAATCATCGGGTCCATCTTCCTGAGAGAGACCAAGGATCGGGACATCCGCACCTACTCTCACAGCGCCTCGACCTGACCGCGGGCGAGCTGCTCGCCGCCCGTTCTCGTGCAGCAGAAAGCCCGCCTCGCGCGGGCTTTTCTTATCTGCTTTTTGTATTGCAGCGTCGGGCTGCCGTCACCAGCGCAAGCGAAGCAATCTCACGGAGGACAAGGATAATTCGCCCGTCAGTTCACCTGTTTCAACTGGTCCAGAATCGCGGGATTCTCCAGGGTGGAAACATCCTGGGTAATGACTTCGTCCTTGGCGAGCGAGCGCAGCAGCCGGCGCATGATCTTGCCGGAACGGGTCTTGGGCAGATTTTCGCCAAAGCGGATGTCCTTCGGCTTGGCGATCGGCCCGATTTCCTTGGCCACCCAATCTCGCAACTCCTTCGCGATCCGGTCGGCATCGGCGCCGTTCGGACGCGACTGTTTCAACACCACGAAAGCGCACACCGCCTCGCCGGTCATGTCGTCCGGCCGGCCGACCACGGCCGCTTCGGCGACGAGCGCATTGGCCACTAACGCCGACTCGATTTCCATCGTGCCCAAGCGATGGCCGGACACGTTCAGCACGTCGTCGATGCGGCCCATGATCGTGAAATTGCCGGTGGTCTTGTCACGTACTGAACCGTCGCCTGCAAGATAAAGCCTGCCGCCCAGCTCCTCGGGGA